>NZ_LVHK01000037.1:0-79785 GCF_001631965.1 Prochlorococcus sp. MIT 1303 | reverse complement strand
TGATTTTGATTGAAAGAATTATAAATCACGCTTTGAACAAAGCCTGACGATTGCCTCAAGAATTCCACAAGCTTTAGAATTAGAGAAATGCGTTCCTATTACAATAATATTTTAATTTATCAGCAAATCAACTCTTTGTCTTTGCGACTTATTGCAAAATATAGCGATGTTAGAGTTGGTTTCAGATTAATATCAGAATGTATTTTGTCGAAAAGCATCTGATTAAACTGATACTTTATCAGATCCATTCACTTTTTACCATAGACCGGAAGTTTGACAGCTTAGACTAGCATCTAGCCTCACCTTTCTGAAGGCCAAATAAAACATAGCCGTAATATAATTACTTGTAATTACAGACCAATACCTATATCTAACATTTATAAATTAAGCAATATTTTAGTACTTATCATGAAGGGAAATCTATGCCTATGATCTATCTGATTAGATTTAGACTAATTTATAATGTACACAATTGTTAGTAACTTTATTGAATAGCCTTGCAAAGAAATACTTTACTTATGCAGCGCTTTCTTTATAAGCCCTTTTATTTATGAAAGCTTGGTGCAGGCCTTGGCAACAGCTTTTAACTTGATCTAACGCCCAAGCCGATTACATAAGCCAGATCGAAATTGATTCTTTACAGAATCTTTTCCGGTTTAGTTAGACGTGTTGAACCCATTCATTCAGCACAAGGTCAGAGCCATGGCTATCAAGGATGACACCAATGGTCATCGATGCGCCGCTAACGCCTTCACAAGCCTGTCAATAGGCCTCTGTGGGGAATTTTACGGAATACCCCTTGAATAGCCTCCCTAGAGGCTCCCAGGGCCAATCTTGCTTAATGGCTATGAGGTGTTGCATGGATATCGCAAGCACAGCTAAAGCAACAAAAGCCAAAATGCTTCTGCATCCGATGTGACCAAGCTTCACCAAAGATTCCTTGGCAAACACAGTCGGAAAGAGCTCTGTGCCTTCGTAATCAACTGCTATCACTGACTTTATAGAGCTGTAGCTCCACTGTTTGTGCATAGGAGTCTGCCGAAGTAGTGGCACATTTTTCTTCGAGATGGTTGACGGATGACGGGGGGCAGGCGTTAAAGGTCAATCAGATATGCCTCCTCAATGGATTGGGAGTTCACAGAAGACGCCGCCTTCCTTGCTCTTTGCGATGCCTTTCGCGAAAGTGGTGAATCGTCGGCTATCGAGTTCCTCGCTAATGGGGAAGGTGCTTTTCACTTCCATGAACTGACCCAAAACGCTGCAGGCGAAGGACTTGACCTCAGCGACTCAGGTTCTCTAGACGATTTTCAACAGGAAGTGATCGATACAATGGAGGCGCTTTGCCAGGATTAGACCAGGCAAAAAGCTCGCTTCTCATGGGATATATGATTGTCCTGAAATTGAAAAGCAGGATTCTTTTTTCAAATTGCTGAATAAAGGCTTTGCAGTTTAGGCACTGAAATATCTAGCCTTGCTGTGAAGAGTAACCAGAGCCGTTGTGCTCTGCTCAGGGTGTAGCTGATCATTTGGATCCATTGTCAAACCGATTAAGTCGGCTTTTAACCAATTCAATTGTTGGCGAGAATCGCCAACGTTTGGGCAGGCAGGGTAGCCGAATGAAAAGCGACTGCCTCTGTAGCGCTGTGCAAGTACATCTTGCAAAGTTTTAGGCTCGTCTGATTTAAATCCACACTCACAACGTATTCGTGAATGCGTCCATTCGGCGAGAGCCTCAGCCAGTTGAACTGCAAGTCCATGAAAAAAGAGATAGTCAGTATATGCATCTGATTCAAATAACTTCTGCGCAAAAATACTCGCATTCTCGCCCATTGTTACAGCTTGCATAGGTAAAATATCCTTAGGCAAGCCGCCTTCAAGGTCTCTATAGAAATCAGCAATACAATATCTATTACCACCTTTTTGGCGTGGAAGATTAAACTTGCCAAGCAGACTTTGGCCTTCACTATTGAAAACTAAAAGATCATTATCTTTCCGACCACAAGGGAAATACCCATATGCGACTCCAGGATGTAAAAGTGACTCGTTACAAATTCTATGGAGCCAATGTTGCAATATTGGTTCTATTTCATCATTAATATACTGATCATATTGCTCACGAGATTGATCCTTTCTCTTGCGTATTTGCCATTGCCCTGAAAATAAAGCGTTTCGGTCTAGATATTGAATGATCTCGTCAAGAGGAATTTTGTCTAGTTTCAGATGTTTTGAACCAAGGAATGGAGGAGTGACTGCGTCTTCTTGGCTGACTTTTTCAGAACGATTAGTATTAACTGCTAAATTAATATCTTGGATGTTCTTTTGGTTTTCCTCTTGAGGATCTTCGTCATTGCTTGAGTGAGGTGAATCAGATTCAGTAGATTGCCCTCCTAGTGTCAACCCATCAGGAGTGCCGTCAAGAAACCCTCTACAATCATCCCAACGATCATTAGAAAGTGCCTTGACATAGGCGTCCATAAACCTTAGATCTGTAAATGCATCCTTGCCATAAATAAGCTTCCCTTTATAGACTTCGCTGCAATCGTGGTTTACAAATCTAGGGGTCAGAGCTGCACCACCTAATATCACTGGAACGGTAATACCAGAATCATTAAATTCCTGAAGATTGCTCTTCATGAATGCTGTTGATTTTACCAGTAGTCCACTCATGGCAATACAATCTGCCTGGTGTGTCATTTGAGCATTTATAATTGAAGCTGCGTCCTGTTTAATCCCTAAGTTAATCACCTCATAGCCATTATTTGTTAAAATAATATCAACTAGATTCTTGCCAATATCATGTACATCGCCTTTTACTGTAGCAATTAGGAATTTTGCTTTAGATGATTTATCTCCTGCTGATTTTTCCATATACGGTTCAAGGTAAGCAACGGCTGCCTTCATCGTTTGAGCTGATTGAAGAACAAAAGGGAGTTGCATTTTTCCTGAACCGAAAAGCTCTCCAACAACCTTCATTCCATCCAGAAGAAATGTATTGACAAGTTGTAGAGGCTTGTACGATTCCAAACCTTCATCGAGGGCTTCATTCAGGCCAATTCTCTCTCCATCAATAATGTGTTGCTTGAGTCGATCTTCAACAGGTAAATCAGCCAATGAAGGCCCTGAAGCACGCGCTTCCTTAGTGCTAACCCCTTCAAATAGACTCGTTAGCTCTGTTAAAGGATCGTAGGTACAGATCTCATTTTCAAAACGTCTATGGTCATTTATTAAGTCACGACATATCTTTTGTTGTTCATCACTTACTTTATTGAGAGGTAGAATTTTTGCAGGTGAAACTATAGCTGCATCCATTCCAGCATCAGTACAGTCATGAAGAAATACCGAGTTTAGAGTAATTCTGGCAGCTGGAGATAATCCGAAGCTTACATTAGAGACACCTAGAACAACATGTACTGCCTCTAGCTCTTCTCGAATGACTCGTATTGCTTCTATTGTCTCAAGGCCATTTCGCCTATCCTCTTCGATACCAGTTGAAATTGGCAGAGCAAGTGGATCATAGAATATTTCATGAGCAGGTATGCCATATTCAGTTGCATCACGATAAGCTCGTTTTGCAATCGCGACCTTTTGCATCGCTGTTCTTGCCATACCATTCTCATCGATTGTGCCAATGACTAATCCAGCACCATATTTTTTCGCTAGATCTAAAACCTTGAAGAAACGTTCCTCTCCATCCTCGTAGTTTGTGGAATTAAGTATACATTTACCACCTGCAACCTTTAGCCCTGCCTCCATTTTCTGCCATTCTGTTGAATCGAGCATCAATGGAAGATTAATGTTAGTTACGAGTCGGCTAACAAGTTGATTCATATCTTTCTCACCATCACGCCCAACGTAGTCGACATTAACATCAAGAACATGAGCATTCTCTTTAAGCTGCCCTCGTGCAAGACCAACAAGACCATCCCAGTCTTCACTATTCAATAGCTCTCTAACTTTCTTTGAACCACTTGCATTTAGACGTTCACCAATGATCAAAAATGAATTGTCTTGGTGATAGGGAGTAATTCCATAAATTGAAGCAGCTGATGGTTCATACCCGAAGAGTTGGCGTTGCTGTTCGTTTTCATCTTGTCGACATGGTCTTTCAGCAGCACGCATCTCTTTTGCAAGTTCTGCTAATGCAGAAGTGTGTTCTGGAGTTGTACCGCAGCATCCCCCTATGACTTGAACACCAAGATCCTCAACAAAATGCATGAGTTGCATTTTTAGTTCCAGTGGCTTTAATCTGTAATGAGCAACCCCGCCAATATTTTCTGGTAGACCTGCATTGGGGATGCAACTAATTGTAAAAGGTGAGTGTTCTGACAGATAGCGTATATGTTCCTTCATTTGTTCAGGACCAGTAGCACAATTAAGACCAAGAATATCTATAGGGAATGGTTCTAGAATTGTCACAACAGAAGCGATGTCTGACCCCAAAAGCATCGTTCCTGTGGTTTCCATTGTCACTGAAACCATGATAGGGCGACGTTCATTAGCTTTTAAGAATGCACATTCTATTCCTTGCAAAGCGGCCTTGATTTGTAGGACGTCCTGGCAAGTCTCAACAATAAAAAGGTCAACGTCTCCTGCTAATAGTCCCTCTGCTTGTTCTTGGAAGGAGTCACGCATCGTGTCAAATGCGATGTGTCCAAGTGTGGGCAACTTTGTTGTTGGTCCGATGGATCCTGCGACAAAACGAGGTTGATCTTTTGTGCTGTATTGAACTGCCATTGATTTTGCTAACTGTGCAGCTTGTCTATTCAGTTCAAATGCCTGGTCTTCTAATCCATATTCCGCAAGAACAATGGAAGCAGCACCAAAGGAATTTGTCTCAATGACATCGCAACCTGATTCAAGGAATTGGCGATGCACCTCCTTCACTGCGTCTGGTCGAGTAACGACAAGATTCTCATTACATCCTTCTAGTAATGCACCACCAAAATCATCAGCACTGAGATTCTGTTTTTGCAGGGATGTACCCGTGGCACCATCAAATACAAGAACAGGACGTTCTGACGAGTGGAGGCGTGCCAAAAAAGCTGATTCTGGTCTGGTGATATCCAATGGTCCTGCTGTCATCCTGTCTCTCATGCTTTGATGCGATCCTAGATAGCCCCTTACTGATAGATCGGTTGCTCTTCTCAAGAATCAGTCATTAGTCATACAAATACGTGTTATCCAGTGCTCATAATCCTTATCACGTCCTTGAGTTATTTCGATTAGACGGTCTCGAAGAGCATTCATAATCGGTCGTTCTGTAGCCAATATGGTTGATTCAATCTGACGTATTGGCGTGATTTTTGCAGCTGTTCCCGTAAGGAACACCTCATCAGCAATAAATAGTTCCGTTTTGTCCACAGGGCGTTCAATCACAGATAGGCCCATCACCCGTGCCAGCTCAAGGACACTGGCTCGCGTGATCCCTTCCAAAATGTCTTGATCAACACCGGGGGTAATCAACTGACCATCCCTGACCAGGAATAGGTTCATGCCACTTGCTTCACTGATCTTGCCTCTGCTATTGAGCAACAATGCTTCATCGAATCCACTTAAGACCGCTTCCGTTTTCGCGAGAGAGCTTGTGATGTAAGCACCACTGATCTTGCCTCGTAGCGGCAGTGAGCGATCCTCTTGGCGCGTAAAGCTACTGATCCGGCAGCTCACGCCTTCTGGAGATAGGTAGTCGCCAAGTTCTAGACCATAGATAAGGAAGTCAGTTTCAATATTGTGGAGTCGAGGGGCAATGCCTAGATCACTGGTATAGACGAATGGTCGCAGGTAAATGGGAGTGGTTGGTCGATTCGCCTGCAACATTGCTTCAAGCGCTGAGAGAATTCTTGTCTCGCTGAGTTCCGTCAGCAACAATCGAGCACTTTGACTGAGTCTTTTGGCATGACGGTCTGCCCTAAAGAGCAACATGGTGTTGCTGTTTTGGGGATCAGGTATGGCACGCATGCCTCCGAAAGCGCCTGTGCCGTAGTGCAAAGCATGTGTGGCAACAGAAATCTTGGCCTCTTCGAATGGAACACAAGCTCCCTGGAACCAGGCATAAGGCAGGAACTGATGCATTACTTGGATAGGGCCCTAATGGCCAAATCTTCTCATTACCTCGTCTCATACGTGGGATTTTCCATCAAAGAATGAGCCAATGCATCGTTTAGCAAGCCTGCCAGGTGAAGGACCAGCCGAGGAGGTGCTCCTCGTTGAACAACCACAGGCACAAATCCTTCTACTGACAAGTGCGAGAACAGATATTTCTACTCTTGCCTCTGTTCTTGAATTTCCATCACAGCAGGCATGGAAGGGTCGTATTCGCGCGCTGCCTCTCGCCGCTCTTTCCCATCCAGCTCAGGTTGATCACTATCTCTCTACGACGGCAGCTAAAGCCCAGCTCATCGTTGTTCGCCTTCTTGGTGGTCGGGGTCACTGGAGCTATGGGCTTGAACAACTTGGGATTTGGCAACAACGAGCCTCGCCTCGTCAATTGCTGATTCTTTCTGGCACTACTGATTTGGATGTTGAGCTTCATTCCCTCGGAAGCCACCCCATCCCATTGGCTGATCGGCTCGCAGAGCTGATGCGTGAAGGTGGTGTGGACAACATGGTGATGTTTCTTCGAGTCATTGAGCAACTTCTCGTAGGCACTCCCATCGATCTTGATCAGATCGTGTTGAAGGCGATGGTTGACCCTTCACCTTGGGATTGGCGACATGAAGATGGGCCCAAGGTGGGAGTTGTGCTGTATCGCGCCCTTTCTCAGGCTGGAGATCTTGCCTTTCCAAAAGCCCTTAATACGCAACTTCGTGCACAAGGGTTAGTCCCGCGTGCTCTCTGGGTCAGCAGCCTTAGAGATCCTGCCGTTCAGCAAGGCGTAAAACACCTGCTTAAGCAACAGAACGTCGCTGCAGTGATGACGACCACCTCGTTTGCCTCAGTGCAGTTTCAAGAAGCTGGGCTTGGTTCAGATCTATGGGAGGCCTTGGATGTACCGGTTGTGCAAGTACTCAGCAGCGGTCGCACCCGCAATGAATGGATCAACAGCAGTAGAGGGTTAGACCCTCTAGATCTTTCATTGCAAGTCGTTCTGCCAGAACTAGATGGGCGGATCACTTCTCGGCCTGGTGCTTTTCGTTCAACTGTGCAGGCGAATGCCTCACTCGCAACAGCTGTACAGGTCATGGAGCCTGATGATGACGGACTGGCATGGGCGGTCAGTCATGTAAAGGCGTGGATCAAGCTTCAACAATCTCAGCCAAACCAACGACGCATCAGCCTTGTTCTGGCCAATTACCCCGTCCGTGATGGGCGACTGGCTAATGGAGTAGGGCTGGATACTCCTGCAAGCACAGCGTCCATTTTGGGATGGTTACAAGAGAGCGGACATGACCTCGGTTGCAATCCGATTCCTGCCGATGGTCAGGAGTTGATGAAATATCTACTCAGATCGCGAACCAATGATCCAGAAAGTCAAAACCGACAACCACTGTCATACCTCTCACTTTCACAGTATTTGAAGTGGTGGAAAACCTTACCAGTAGAAGCATGTGAGCCGATTATTAAACGTTGGGGGGTACCTGAACAAGCTGAGGATCTCGAAGCCGATGGTTTTGCTATTCATGGCATGCTTTTTGGCCAGGTCGTGGTATTGATTCAGCCGAGTCGTGGCTACGACAGCAATGAAATTACTGACCTTCATTCACCCGATCTACCACCACCTCATCGATATCTCGCTCAATATCTTTGGATGCGAGAGGTACATGCAACCAATCTGTTGATTCACGTTGGCAAACATGGAAGTGCCGAATGGTTGCCAGGTAAAGGTGTCGGTCTTAGTCAATCCTGCTATCCAAATCTTGCTCTTGGAGCAGTACCACATGCTTATCCCTTCATTGTTAATGACCCTGGAGAGGGATCTCAAGCCAAGCGTCGTGGAGCTGCTGTGATTATTGATCACCTCACCCCACCCCTTGGTCGAGCCGGGCTTCATGGAGACTTACTTAGGCTTGAGTCTTTGTTGGATGAATATGTCGAGGCTACACAGCTGGGTGCGAAACGAGTACCAAAACTAGAGGAAGAATTGTTGAATCTTTTGCGCTTAAATAATTTTCCTGGGCTTCCGGAAGTCTTCGATAAATCAGAAAGTTGCCGTGATCTACTGATCACAAGTTTTGAACAAGCTGAGGCCTATCTTTGTGAACTTAAGGAGTCTCAAATTCGCACAGGGTTGCATCGCTTTGGTCAAGCACCATCTGATAAGAGTGCTATTGAACTTCTTCTAGCAATAGCACGGTCACCTTCTTCGGATCAGCCAGGACTAACACAAGCCATCGCAAGGCAACTCGAATTGAACTTTGATCCCTGGTGTGATGAAGAAGGTGAGTTACTTTCTAACCATGACAGTAAAGTTTTAATCAGCTTTGGCCTTGATAAGGCTCGAAGAAAAGGCGATGCAGTGGCCTGGATAGAAGAACAAGCTTACATGTTTTTAAATGTTCTTCTAGGCAAAAAGCAGATTGAAAATAGGAAGGGCAATGATGAAAACTTACTTGTAAAGCCACTACGAGATTGGCTCAAGTCTGCTAAAAGTGACCCCTTAATTTCACGAATCGAATATGATCTCTGGCCTCGCCTTAACACTAGCCCGAGGAAAGAATATGAAGCACTCCTAAAAGCTGTTTCTGGACGCCGTATAGCAAGTGGCCCTTCTGGAGCACCAACTCGTGGCCGCCCGGAAGTTCTTCCTACTGGCCGAAATTTTTATTCAGTGGATCTGCGTGGACTACCTACAGAAGCAGCTTGGGACCTGGGGCAGCGAAGTGCTGAACAGTTGTTGGACTTACATCTACTTGAGCATGGTGAGTCACTAACTCATCTTGCTCTTTCTGTATGGGGAACAGCAACCATGCGAAATGGCGGCGAGGACATTGCCCAACTGCTGGCATTGATCGGTGTTCGACCTGTTTGGGATGGTCCCAGTAGGCGAATGATTGATCTAGAGGTGATCCCCTTAAGCCTTCTTGGACGTCCAAGGGTTGATGTGGTGCTAAGGATCTCAGGTCTCTTTCGTGACGCATTTCCCCAACTTGTGAGTTGGGTGCATCAGGCTCAAAAACTTATCTCAAATCTAGAAGAAGATGAAAAATTTAATCCCTTGGCCGCAACCACGCGCAAGCACGGACCCCAAGGCAGAATCTATGGCTCTGCTCCAGGGGCATATGGCGCGGGGCTTCAAGCATTAATTGACTCTGGCTCTTGGGAGGATCGTTCCGATCTTGGCGAGGCCTATTTGAGCTGGAGCCAATGGCGATATGACGGTGCATCTAATCCAAGCCTTGATCGAGAGGGTCTTGAGCGCAGCTTGCAGGATGTGCAGGTCGTGCTTCACAACCAAGACAATCGCGAGCATGATCTCCTCGATTCAGATGATTACTACCAATTTCACGGTGGATTAGCAACTGCTGTAGAAGTGATCTCAGGTCAACGTCCTGAACTTTGGTTCGGAGATCATTCTCGACGGGAGCGTCCAAGGCTAAGTCGACTTGAACGGGAAATCGACAAAGTTGTACGTAGCCGATTGTTGAATCCACGTTGGATCGATGGTATGAAACAACATGGATACAAGGGAGCTTTTGAAATGGGCGCAAGTTTGGATTATCTTTTCGCTTATGATGCAACGACTGATCGTATTCCAGATTGGTGTTATAGCGCTCTATGTGAGCAATGGCTAGAAGAAAAAGATATTCAACGTTTCCTCCATGACAATAATCCATGGGTTCTTAGAGATATGGCCGAACGCTTATTGGAAGCCGCAAACCGTGGCATGTGGGAGTCAGCATCACTCGACAAGATAGCAATACTCAAACAACTTGTTTATACCAGTGAGGCTCAGATTGAATCAAAGCCCGACGACTTTTTGCCGGCTAAATGATCCCCTGAATAATAATACTGATTTTTTCTCTAACCATTGTATTCGATGCAAATCCCACTTGACTTTTTAAACTTAAGGGGCAATATTGATAGCAGTGAGAACAATTTATCAAAGGAGAAATTGATGAGTAAATACCTTGCGGCTTATTGTTTCCTCGCTAGTCGGCTCACTGCTAAGGCTGTAATCATTTCAAGCTCTGGATAAGTAATGCATCCAGTTAAAAAGGTTTAAGAAACTCATCATGTAACTAAAAGCTTTATAAAGCAAGGCCTGGTATCCATTGGAAAATGAAAGCCTATCTTTTGATTCCATCGACTAACAATTGAGATTTATTATTAATAAAGGCCATGATTTTTTTTGATGTTGGCAGGGGTTATTAATGCCAAGCTAATGCCATCAGGTAAAACCTACTTGTTGCCTTATTTGTAATCATGTTTCAGCGATTCTATTTATTACAAGTTCTTATCCTAAGCATGAAAAAAGACCATTGATCGATCAATGTTTCTATGCATAATCTGAAAACAATAGTCATGTTAATGAGCTAGATGGGATTTAGCGTCCGCTGAGGTCAAATCCATGAGTATCAGTGCCACATGTACGCATTAACCCAAGACCCTGCAACTGAAGATCGATTGCTTCACATATCAATGGTGTTGGATGCCAATTAGTCTGAAAGTCATAGTCATACCATGCCTCTCCAGCATCGAAGCCAAGTTCAGCGGCTGCATCTATAAGAAGTTCATGCCGCACGCGGTATCGAGCTGGATGGGCTAGCACTGCCAATCCTCCTGCCTCATGAATCGCCTCTTTTACAGCTTTAGCCTGTAATGATCCCCCGGTTGCAGAGTTATTTTGGCAATAGATGTGAAGAGCACGATGCCCAACCTCAAAGCCAAGAGCCAGGACATGGACAAGACATCCTTTCAACAAGCAACTGATTTCTAAACCACTCCAAAGTCTTGGAACCGGCAATCCTTGATCACCTCGCCTAGCAAGCCATTCCTTCATGGGATGATGGGCCTGAGTGCTGTGGTGATCTGTGACCGCTATATGTTGCAAACCCCTTTCGCTTGCTTGCGCAATTAAAAGCTCTGGCTCAAGGCTGCCATCACTGCAAATAGTATGACAGTGAAAATTCATAGTATTTGGACAACTCTCAGAACTAACACCCAAGAGGATTTCCCTTAGAGGATGAGAAACATCAGCCATTATTTAGCGGGCTTTCTAATTGTCGACTAAGCCTTAATCGTCTCCATCGCGCATAAAACTGAATTGATGCCGCCATAAACAGCACAAGGCCAACGATCAACCAAGTAGCTGCACCTGTTGGAAACTGGTTTTTGAAGACAACCAGCATCACTACTAGCACTAAGAATAAAGTTGGAAGTTCATTTAGGGCACGAAGCTGACGGCCGCTCCAGCTGCATTCCCCGCGATTCAACTGACCCATTAGCCGATAGCAGAAAATGTGGTAGGCGATTAGCGCAGCCACCAAAGCAAGCTTTGCTTGCATCCAAGTTTGATTGAGCCAACTCGGTTGAGTGATCAGCAATCCAACAGCCATGGAAACGGCAAGAATCATCCCGGGAGTGGTGATGATATTTGCCAATCGACGCTCCATCAGCGTGTATTGCTCTTCAAATGCTTTTTTGACAGTTGGTTCCAATTCAGCTGCTTCCACGTGATAGATAAACAAGCGCACAAGATAAAAAAGGCCCGCGAACCAAACAACAACCCCAACAATGTGGAGAGTTTTGAACCACAGGTATGCCTCGGGCGGAAAGGTCATGGATAACTATCAGCAGTCTGCTGAGATGAGGTAGTAATGAGAATTAAAAAAAGTGATCCGTCTTGATCAGGCAACCTCCTCCAACGCCTTATCGGCTTCAGGGTGGAAATAGGTCCAAACCTGAAAGGCAAGTGCTGGTCCAAGCCCTGGTGCCTGACTAATTTGCTGGACGCTAGCCAACTGAATAGCATCAATGGATTGAAAGTGTGCAAGAAGGTCACGAACACGCCTAGGCCCAAGTCCAGGGATGTCTGTAAGCCGCGATCTGTTCATTCTTACCCCTCTTTGTTGGCGGTGATAACTCACGGCAAAGCGATGTGCTTCATCCCGAAGCCGCCTTAAAAGAACGACACCCAACTGATCAGGATCAGAATCCAATGGTTTGCTTTGTCCAGGTACAAAGATCTGTTCATGTTTCTTAGCCAATGAACAAACGATGAGATCCTCATGAAGGTCAAGCTCGCGTAATGCTTCCATGACTGATGAAAGCTGACCCTTACCGCCATCAATCATCACCACATCAGGCCAATCATTGAGACCATCTGTCTGCAAGGTGCTGCCACTGCAGCGCTGCAGGTTTTCAAAATCTGATCCTTCTTGCTTCACCCTTGCCCAACGACGAAAGCGACGGCGCATAATCTCAGCCATCGCCATGAAGTCATCGCTATGGCCAGATTTGATACTACTACTTTTAATTTTATACTTTCGGTAATGCTGTTTAGCGGGTAGCCCATCGATAAATACAACCTGTGATGCAACAGCATCACTTCCTTGGATATGACTAATATCATATCCTTCGATTCTTCTTGGCAGTGTCGTGAGTTCAAGCAACTGGGCAAGATCCTCTGTTGCCAATTCCTGTTGCTGCTGCCCACTCTTCGCACGAGATAATTCAAATGCTGCATTGCGTTCAACAAGTTCTATCAACTCTGCTTTTGCTTGGCGTTGAGGACAACTGATTTGAACACGCCGACCGCGTTGCTCACTGAGCCAGTCAATTAGTAATTCTTGCTGAGGTAATGAGTATTGAACAAGAATTTCTGGCGGGACTTCTACAGCATCTACTTGACTGTAATGTTCTTCGATAACTCGCTGAAGTACACTTCCAAGAGTTTGATCGACTGCATCAGCAGTAAAGCCAAGACGATTAACAAGTTTACCTGCACGCATCTGAAAAAGCTGAACTGCCGCAACCCTATGATCGCTTGCAATGGCAAGTACATCTCGGCTTACGCTTGAATCTGGTAAGCTCATCTTCTGTTCTTCTGTAAGTTGTTCTAATCCTTTAATCTGATCCCTTATGTTAGCGGCTGACTCATAGTCCAATCGATCTGAATAACGTTCCATTTGCCTCTCAAGCAAAACCTTAAGTTCTTGATTCCTGCCCTGAAAGACCATCGCAACTTTGCGAAGAACTTGATGATAATCCTTTGGTGTGATCTTCTGCTGGCATACGCCAGGGCAACGTCCAATTGAATAGTTAAGGCAGGTACGATCCTGGTGCAATGGCCGTGGTCGTTGTCTCAGCGGGAACGAACGTTTGACAAGAAATAAGGTTCTACGCAATAGTCCTACATCTACATATGGGCCATAGAAGCGATCATTCTTATTTCGGAAACGTCGCCTTCTTGTGATAAAGATACGTGGATACTCCTCACTCCATGTAATGCAAATATAGGGATATTTCTTGTCATCTTTTAACAACACATTGAAATGTGGCTGTTGATTTTTGATCAGGTTAGATTCAAGAACTAAGGATTCAGCCTCGCTATCAGTTACGATAAATTCAATCTCAACAATTTGTCGCACCATCAATCGAATACGAGGCCCATGATCACTACTACTTCGGAAATAACTTCTTACTCGATTTCGTAAACATTTTGATTTACCCACATATAACAACCTGTCTTCTCCATCACGCATGAGATAACAACCAGGTTCAGCTGGAATCTCCTTAAGCCTTTGCTCAAGTCTTTTTTCATCCTTTAGAAGGATTGTGCGCTGAGAAGCGTTGGTCAAATTATTTTCAACCGCCGTATGACCAACCCGTTGAAGCGAGGTTAAGCGCATCCCCATCCTGATTGAGATGGGCTGACCTCACTTCTCCGACGAACACAGTGTGATCACCATGGACGACCTGGCCCACAAGTTCACACTCAACTCCACCTATAGCATCCTCTAGTAGGGGTAGACCCAATTCGCCATAACGAAAGGGGGCTGACTCAAAGCGGCCTCCCATCGCCGACTGAGGCTTAAAGAAAACTGCCGCAAGTTCTTTCTGATCAGCCCGAAGCACATTGAGCGAGAAATGCTTGGTTCGCTCGATGATTCCATGACTGCTTCCCTCTGATCGAACTGCCATAACAACAAGGGGAGGTTCGAACGACCCCTGAGTCACCCAACTTGCTGTAAAGCCATTGATTTCATCACCTTCACGGACTCCACAAATAAAAAGACCATGGGGGATTTTGCGAAGCAAAACCTTTTTCGCTTCTAGATCCAGTGCCATTGAGAATCTCATCAGATCTACCAACTCTAAGCAGCACCTCACTGCATAGGATCCAGAAGTGGTTTGATTGGATCATGAGGGCCCTTTACCCAGGCAGCTTTGACCCTTTAACACTGGGTCATCTGGATTTGATTGAGCGTGGCTGCGCACTCTTCGGCGAGGTTGTGGTAGCGGTTTTAAGCAACCCTGCCAAAACGCCAGCATTCACCTTGCAACAGAGATTTAACCAGATTCATGTGGCTACAGCACATTGCAAGGGCGTAAGCGTGATCAGCTTTGATGGCCTCACAGTGAGATGTGCTCGTCACAACCAGGTTGATCTGATCCTGCGTGGTCTTCGTGCGATGAGTGATTTTGAGTATGAGCTCCAAATTGCTCATACAAACCGCTCCCTGGCTCCAGATTTTGAGACAATCTTCCTTGCGACTGCAGCTCATCACAGCTTTCTCAGTAGTTCTATGGTGAAGGAAGTCGCCCGTTTTGGTGGCAATATTGATCACATGGTGCCTGAGGTGGTGGCACAAGACCTCCACAGGTTATTTAATTGAGCTTTAAAACTAAAATTGTGATGAGCGAGCCTAGGTTCACCGTTCTCGAACAGCTCGACCAACTCGAAGAGATAGTTCTGGAAGGCAGCCGTATTCCCTTTAGTGGCTCTCGCCTAGTGAATGAACAGGAAGCGGTCGAAGTGCTTGATGCCGTTCGAGAGACCCTTCCTGGGCAAGTGAACCAGGCCGATCAGTTGCTCCAAAAACGTGATGATTTCATCACAACTGCTCGAAAACAAGCAGAAGAGATTGTTCAGCAGGCCAATCAACAGCGCGAGCAGTTAGTCAATGCAGCTTCCATTCGTCAAGAAGCGGAAAAACAGGTTGCCGAGCTTCGTGATCAGAGTCGCCAACAATGCGAACAGCTGCTACAAGCAACCAGGCAGCAATCTGCTCAGCTGGAACATGAGATGCAGTCGAAACTTGCTCAGCTTGAGCAGCAGTTCGCTAGCCGTCGTCAGCAACTTGAGCAGGAGGCCCTGGAGCGTAGACAACAACTGGATCGTGAAGCCATTGATATCAAGAGGCAGCTGACCGAACAGCACGAACGCAACCGTCAACAAGCAATCCAAGAACTAGATCAGATCAGATCAGAGGGATCACGACTCCAGAAGGAAGCTCAGAACGAAGCTGAACGGCTACATAACGATGCTCTTCAGTTCAGGCAGCAAACTCACCAGCAATGTGAGTCACTTATTCAGCGCAGTCGTCATGAAGCCGCTGGTGTCCAGGACGGTGCAAACCGTTATGCCGAACAGACCCTTGGAGAACTTGAGCAGCGCCTCAAAGAAATCGCTCAAGTCATCATTGCTGGTCGCCAAGAGCTGGTGAAAATCCAAACCATCAGCAGTCATGAAAGTCGCGGTTCAACTGATCAACACACAGACAAGGCCGTGCCGATCAACCGGGGGCGTAGAGCTAATTCGAAGTTGAGAGCGATGAAGAACACGGGCTGAAGCGTTGGGTAGCCTTCAACAACAAGCCGATTGTTCTATTTGCTGAGCTGGCGCCATTAGCTATTGCACTCACGTAGCGTGGTCCATCTACTGTCTCAAGAATTCCTGAGATAGAACGCACTCCATTGAGAGTGCCTGTTTTTCCCCAGAATTTCCCTTCTAGGGAAGTACCTCTAAACAGTTTGCGCAACGTTCCACGCTGTCCTGCGATGGCCATTGAGGCTTGATAGTAGGGAGCAAGAGGGTGATGTCCCATACGCATCAACAAAGTCGCCAGAGTTTGGCTGCTCATTCGGTTGTTCCTTGAGAGCCCGCTGCCGTCGGCTATGCGTAGCCCTGTCAGAGGAAGATTCTGTCGTTGCATCCAGCGCATAGCCTCCCTGGAGGCAAGCCTCACATCCCAGCTTTCTGCGGCGTGTCGAAGCAGCACCTCTGCCGTGAAGTTATGGCTCTCCGCATTAGCAAGACTCACCAAGGCATGCATCGGTGCGGAATCTTCCTCATGAAGAAGAACGGACTGGGCAGAACTTTTCTTCACCTGGTCGTGGTTGACAAGGCTTAAATGAGCTTTGCCCCCCTGCCGATGTATTTCGCGCTCTAGCAAGCGTTGTAAACGACCAATTGGATTGGTCACAGCCACATCAAGTGCATTGCTTGTTAGTGCAAGACGGGTGATCGGTGCTCCATAGGCATAAATGCGGTCAGCTGGGTGCCAATCACTTGGCCACCAGCGTTGTTGAGGCTCCTCACGGATCATTAATTGGAGATCGTCGTGTGAACGAAACGTGCGCGAACCACCCTGACCAAGAGCTGCCATCGCAAAGCGTTGTATCTCTGTGACACCTAGATCAGGATCTCCTTCACCACTGATTTCAAGTACCCCATCAGGGCGTCGCAATAGTTGGGTGCGTAACTTGAAATCAGGGCCGAGCTTATCGAGCGCAAAGGCCGTTGTAATCAACTTCTGATTGGAGGCTGGAACTTTGGCAACAGTTCCGTTGATGTCTGCAAGGAGCTGACCGTGACGATCTACGACGCTCACGCTCCATGCCGATGAGCCCTGGCCGAGTAAGGATTTGAAACTCCTTTGCAAGGAAGGGCAGAGTCGCCCAGATTGAAGAGAAGGCCAGCCCTGGACGGCAACTGGAGGGGGTGGTGAAAGAACAGTTGGGGCTGCATTCACATTAGAACCGATCAGGATTCCCCCAGCTCCAAGAATTCGGATCAACAATTGAGAATGGGTTCTCTTAGTGATCTGGAAACTTGCAGGGATAATCTTCATTGAAAACTGACACCACTCACGGTTCCGTTAATTCGATAGCTGGATCCCTCTAGCTCAACTGGTGTGCCAATTTTGAGTTTTGTTCCAGCTAACACAACTCCCGTCTTGGAGACTGTGCCGTCACCTTCAAGTATGAAGCGAGCATCAAGAATACTGTTGGCAGCCAAATTGGGATCTGTTGCGATGACGACAGAGCCGTCTGGCTGGACCGCCACGAGCTTGCTTCTGAGGTCTTCGATGCCCTTAAGTTTCAGTGAACCGGCAGGCTGATTGCGAATAACGATACTTGTGCTGCCCTGGGCCAAGGCCGCTTCGATTAGTGCATTGGGCTCAGCTGTAGGCACGTTGCGAACATCGACAGAAACCTGCACAGGCCTCATGAGGCCTGTCGCCCTGGCCAATGAATGACTTAACTTCGGACTCCACAACACACCCCCCAGAGCGATGAGTGCCACGATTGCGGCAATCCCATCAATAGGGGTGAATTGTTTCAAAAGGGTTGGGCGACTCATAAAAACTCTTCAGAGCTGCACCATACGGAGACCGATCCGATTGATCAAGTCAACCATTGGTCTCTCAAGCGATGCAAACAATGAACTGATTACTGTTGTCTGCCTGATATCCGCTTGATCTACTAAGTGCCAACAAGAGCAGCGTCGATGGCTTCAGCATCTGGACGCTGGTCGAAGGAAGTGGTCTCTCGATACCCATCAACATCAGCACGAAACAAGATCCATTCGCCTGGGTGCGAACGCATCAACGCACCAGACTCCAATGGTTCAAGCCAATAGGCCTTACGCCATAAAGATAAAAATCCTCGTCTACGTTGTCTAGCAACGCCTCCAATTCCTACAGCACTATCTTCCAAACGGCCGTTCAGCATGACAACAGCACCTGAATGTTTGTTGCAGAGGAGTTCAAACTGCTCATAATCGCTGGGTTGTGGTGCAACAACCAAAAAGATACGATCATCATCATTTACATTCTTCTCAGCGAGTAAATCATTGATTGAATAGATCTGATTAGCAAGTTCAGGAGCATTGTGTTTAGCCAGCGCTGCACCACCCATATCAGGCCAAACAAGAACAATCTCAAACCCATCTTCTTGCAGATTCTGCATCAGGCGTAGAGCCACGGGCATCAATTTCAAGCCCTCAAACTTCAAATTCACCTCCCATCGCCCCAGGGGTTGATCCTTTAAAGAGGTTTGTAGAGCCTCCAAAACCATGTTCTCGGCAGCGAGGAGGTCAGCGGGAAGAGTTTTTATCACAGGGTGGGATGGATGATTTAAGGATTAGAAGTAAGGCTCATTCTGGCGATGCTGCTGCAATCATGGCCTGCTCCAGAAGATCAGGGATCTGATCCAACTGTGTTTCGTCTAACCATGACCCCAGAGAGAAACGTAATCCTGACTGAAGCCACTCAGGTTTGATCTGCATGGCCTCCAGGACAGCACTGTTTTTAGGTTGCCCTGCCATACAGGCACTACCGCTACTTGTTGCCACGCCAAGTCGTGAAAGTTCTCGCACAACTGCTCTACCAGAGATGGGCTGGTCATCTCCTGATCCCACAAGCATGGATATATGGTGAGGCAAACGATTGATTGGATCGCCGGTGAAGTGAAGTCCAGGCAAGGTCTGCAGGTTGATTCTTAACGCGTCACGCATTCGTTGAACTTTCATCTGATCGGCCAGCTCAACATCAGCACACCCTGACCTGGATAGTTTCAATTGTTCGAGGGCCATCGCCATCCCTGCTGCTAAGGCAACAGATTCAGTACCAGCCCGAAGCCCCTGTTCTTGGCCACCACCACCCTGCAAAGGTTGTAAAACATCTATCAATTCAGGTCTTAATAGAAGCAAACCAATTCCCTTAGGACCCTGAAACTTGTGTGCTGATGCGCTAAGTAAGTCTATTGGCAGATCAGCCCAATGCAGTAGTCCCTGACTAAGAACTTGAGTGGCATCAGTGTGAAAAACAATGCCCCTTTCCCTACAAGCTAAGCCAATCGTCTCAATCGGTTGAATGGTACCGACCTCACTTTGTCCCCAGATGATTGAGACCAATCGTGTTGGCGGAGCAAGCATCAGATCTAGATCCTCAAGTTTGACGCGACCTAGTGGATCAACAGGCCAGTAACACACCTCCCAGCCCTCACGCTTGAGGACCTGAGCTGCAGCAAAAACAGCAGGATGTTCTACCGCTGAAATCACTAGACGGCCCGACTGCATGGAACGAGCCATGCCCAAAAGGCCTAAATGAATAGATTCTGTAGCTCCCGAGGTCAAGACCAGCTCGGTTGAGCTAGCCATTAGGCATGAGGCAATCTTCTGACGACTGCGTTCAAGTAATTCAGCAGCGATCAGGCCTGGGCCATGAAGACTCGAGGGGTTACCCCAGGCACTCTCCTGAACTTCAAAGATGCGTTGAATCACCTCTGGTCGAGGCGGAGTCGTTGCACAAGCATCCAGATATATTTCAGATGGGCACGAACTAGAACTGTCCATCCTTTCCTAGACCGATGCGAGTGTGATGCCCAAATGCATCAAAAGCAGGAGCGATCAAGCTCTCTAACAAGATACTAGTTAAACAATCATTCACCGTTTTAAGGGAATCAACCTCAGGACTATTATCTTATCCAAGATAGGAGTCTCTATAAATTCAAGAGCTATAAATGTTTGTAGACTATTCGATGTCTTCAAATAATCTGATTATCTTGAGGCAAGACCTCAGCATGACTTGGTGAGAGAAGAGGTGTTAAAACCCCGTCAAAGATAGGTTCAGCGGGCCCCGTCATAAAAACAGAACCCCTACGTCCTGGCCAACTGATCTGCAACACACCACCTGGTAAAAGAACCTCCGCATGGTCATCAGAAAGACCTAGCAAACAAGCTGCTACAAGAGATGCACAGGCTCCTGTACCACAAGCCAGGGTTGGTCCCGACCCACGCTCCCAAACGCGAATTTCAAGTTGATTCGGGCTGTGTATCTTCAAGAAATGAACATTTGTCTTGGCTGGGAAGGCGTGATGTTTTTCAAGTCTTTGTCCCCAATTTTCAAACGGAATACTTTCAAGATCTTCAACAGGCACGATCACGTGGGGATTACCCATTCCTACTGCTGCAACATGCAATGATGTACCACCCAAGTGGCACTCGCCCTGGGGCAATCCAGCAGAACCGATTGTCAGAGTGGTAGGTATCGATTCTGGATCTAAGAATGGAGATCCCATATCGACGCAAATTTGTCCATCTTCCCGCAAAATTGGACAAATTATTCCTGCTAGGGTTTCTATGTTCCACCGCTGAACACACAAATCTCCTTCGATATCAGCCAAGAAACGTGTTAAGCAACGGATGCCATTGCCACACATCTCGGCCAGGCTGCCATCAGCATTGAAAATTTGCATTCTCAGATCACCATCAGCCCTAGGTGGTAAAGCAAGAATCAGCCCATCAGCTCCAATCCCGAAGTGTCGATCACAGATTTTTCGTACCCAGGCTGGATCAGGATTGATCACTTGTTGAGTCAGCTGATCCTCACGCCCATCAATCAGGAGGAAGTCGTTGCCGAGTCCCTGATATTTGCTGAACTGCAACATAACCAGCATGTAACGATCCCAATCCTATGGAGACCCCCCCTCTCAATCCCAGCCTTCCAGGGATTCGTCTGATTCAGAGTTGGGTGCGCGATGAGATCCCTCTCAGTCTTGAATTAGCTGATGGGCTCCGATTGGAAGGCCGCTTGCTTTGGCAGGACCCGGAATTCCTTGCCCTGGAACGGCCTGGAACGAGTCAACCTGTACTGATTAACCGTCGGGCTGTACTGATAATTCGTCCACTGGGCTAACTCAACTCCCTAGCGTCATCTTGTTATGGCACGATCGAAAGTTGGTGAAACTTGTACGTGACGGAGTCTTTCCCTTCAACGTCTGCCTCCAGCCAATCCTCAGCTCGATATGACCCTATTGAGCTTGAAACGCGTTGGCAAAAGGAGTGGTTACGACAAGGATTAGATCGAACGCCAGTCGCAGAAACTAACCAGAAACGCTTTTACGCCCTATCGATGTTCCCTTATCCATCAGGGAAACTGCACATGGGCCACGTACGCAATTACGTGATTACCGATGTGATTGCCAGGGTGCAGCGCATGCGAGGTGATGCGGTACTTCACCCAATGGGATGGGATGCCTTTGGCTTGCCAGCTGAGAATGCAGCCATCGCCAGAAACGTAGATCCAGGTGATTGGACAGACCAAAATATTGCCCAAATGAGGGCCCAGCTTGATCGACTGGGTTTGTCGATTGACTGGGACCGGCAACAGGCGACTTGCCATCAGGACTATTACCGCTGGACCCAGTGGTTGTTCCTTGAACTTTTTGCGGGTGGATTGGCTTATCAGAAGGAAGCGACAGTCAACTGGGATCCCGTCGACAAAACTGTTCTGGCTAATGAACAAGTCGATGGCGAGGGTCGTTCATGGCGGTCAGGCGCTCTTGTGGAACAGCGACAACTCAAGCAATGGTTCCTGCGAATCACCGACTATGCCGATGCGTTAATTGATGACCTTGATGAATTGACTGGTTGGCCCGAGCGTGTCCGCACGATGCAAGCCAATTGGATTGGTCGCTCTCATGGTGCTGAGATCAAGTTCAGAGTCGCTGGTGTAGCCAACTCAATCATCACGGTCTTCACAACACGGCCAGACACACTTCACGGTGCAAGTTATGTGGTTTTGGCACCTGAGCACCCCTTGGTGGAATCCCTAACAAGTCCGCAACAACGTATTGCCGTTACTGCATTCTGTGACCTTATAAGCCAACTCAGCGTCAAGGATCGCACCGCTGAGGACCAACCAAAACGAGGGGTCCCGATCGGTGCACAGGTGATCAATCCAGTCAATGGTGAATCACTACCCGTTTGGATTGCCGATTACGTATTGGCTGACTATGGCTCAGGAGCCGTTATGGGAGTACCCGCTCATGATGAGCGGGATTTCATCTTTGCTCGCAGCTACGAACTACCGATACGCATTGTGGTTCAGATGCCAGATACAGACGAGCATCACAATGATGGACAAGCCTGGACCGGAGCCGGAGTACTTGTAAATTCCGGTGTCTTTGATGGTCTCTCCACAGAGGAAGCGAAGGCTGCGATTACAACCCATGGAGCCTCTGAGGGTTGGGCTCAAAGCAAAGTGCAATACCGTTTGCGCGATTGGCTCATTTCTCGTCAGCGCTACTGGGGTTGCCCGATCCCTATCATTCACTGTCCAAACTGCGGGATCGTTCCTGTTCCGCAAGAGGACCTACCTGTAACCCTTCCTAGGGACATAGATCTTTCAGGAAAAGGAGGGTCCCCCTTAGCGCAAGAACAGGATTGGGTTGAGGTAAAATGTCCTATTTGTGGTGAAAACGCTCACAGGGAAACAGACACGATGGACACCTTTATGTGTTCTTCATGGTATTACCTACGTTTTGCTGATCCACTCAATAGTCAACGTCCATTTGATAAAGCTATTGTCGATCAATGGTTGCCTGTTGATCAATATGTAGGTGGTATTGAACATGCAATCCTCCATCTCCTATATGCACGCTTTTTTACCAAAGCACTCCACGATAGAAATCTGATTGGCTTCAAAGAACCATTTAATCGATTACTTACTCAAGGCATGGTTCAAGGGCTCACCTACCGCAATGCTAAAAATGGCAGTTATATTTCTCCTGAGCTTGTTAGTGATGATAGTGATCCGAGGGACCCAGAGTCTGGAGACACACTAGAGGTCCTGTTTGAAAAGATGTCTAAATCAAAATATAATGGCGTTGATCCTGCCGTTGTAATTGATCGATACGGTGCCGACACCGCTAGAATGTTCATACTTTTTAAAGCGCCCCCAGAGAAAGACCTGGAATGGGATGATGCAGATGTTGAAGGTCAATTTCGTTTTCTGCAACGACTTATTCGTCTGATTGATAGTTTTGCATGGCCTAAGACTGATGGTGACAATGCCTCCATCTCTTCGGCAAACTTGATCATAGATTCAGCTGATCTCAGTGAAGAAGAGATCAACATGAGAAGAGCTACTCACAAGGCGATAGAAGCAATAACTGAGGATTTAAGTGGTGACATTCAATTAAATACAGCCATCTCCGAACTCATGAAGCTATCCAACTCCTTGAGTGGAAAACTAGATAAGGTTCGTACTGAAGTGGCTGCAGAGGCTCTTTCAGTTTTAGTTCGATTAATGGCACCCTTTGCTCCTCACCTTGCAGAAGAGTTCTGGCTGAAGCTTCATGGGCATGGAAGCATCCATCAACAATCCTGGCCTGTAATCGACCCAAGCGCACTAGTACTCGAAACGATTGACCTCGTCATTCAAGTCAAAGGGAAGGTACGTGGAACAATCCAGGTTCCTGCTAACGCAGACAAAAAGACATTAGAAGAATTGGCCTTAAACAGTGACATCGCCGTCAAATGGTTAGATGGTCAACCGCCTAGACGGATCATCATTGTGCCAGGTAAGTTGGTGAACCTAGTGCCATAGAAATGATCAGCCTTTACTGAAACGTAGTGAAGTCGGAATTCCCCAATCACCTTCTGCAAGGTAACCACGCTTATTGGCAGTTAAATGCCTCATGATCCAAAAGATGGCTTCTTCTGACCCATCTCCAATCACTTGATGGATTTCTCCAACTGAACGGTCGACACCATCAGCAAGCAAGGCTTCAACTCGAGACTGCAAGTTAAGGATGGCAGCGGCCGCTTTCTTACCTGATTCCACTCCAGGCTGGTGATACGCATTAATATTGACAAGTTCACCATATAAACCAACTGCCCTCTCAAACAAAGCAACTAATGCGCCGAGTCGACGAGGATCAAATCGACGCATCGAAATACTGAGACTCTGACGACCTCCCTGACTGAGCGCTGCGCGAGTGCCTTGCAGGAAGCCATCGAGAAAATCACCTGGATGCTCATTGTTGATCGCCGGTATGTTCTCAACATCCTCAAGCACCTCAATAAATGTGGCGAAGAAATTGTCAACACCATCGCGTAATTGCTGCACATAAGCATGTTGATCAGTTGAACCTTTGTTGCCATATACAGCAAGGCCTTGATGAACAACATTGCCATCCCGATCTAGACGCTTGCCTAGCGACTCCATTACCAGCTGTTGCAGGTAACGACTAAAGACCTCAAGGCGATCTCTATATGGAAGTACAACCATGTCACGACGTCCAAGCCCATCTCCTGCAACAAACCATGCAGCGGCCATCAAAGCTGCTGGGTTGCTGTGCAGATCAGACACACGTGTGGCCTCATCCATTTGGGCAGCACCAGCAAGAAAATCGCGGGTATCACAACCAATCAATGCAGCCGGCAAAAGGCCAACAGCACTCGTGATGCTTGTTCTACCGCCAACCCAATCGAACATGTCAAAACGCTTAAGCCAGGATTCCTTCTGTGCAAGCTGATCTAACTGGCTATTGAGCATCGTCACGGCAACGGCCTGACCCGCCCAACGACCTCCCATCTCTTCGAGACGTTGACGAGCCTGCTCCATGCCGAGGTGTGGTTCAGGAGTCGCACCAGATTTGCTTACCGTGACAACCAAAGTCGTGCTCAGGGCATCTCCAAGATTGGCAAGAACGCGACTCATGCCATCAGGATCCACATTGTCGAAAAAATGGAATCGCAATCCCTGCTCTGCATTCTGAAGAGCACGAATCATTAATAAAGGTCCTAGGCCACTGCCTCCAATCCCGATCCAAAGCACATCGGTGAACTGTTTGCCATTGGGGGCTTTGATGAGGCCATTGACGATATTGCTGCCAAAGGTCTCAATCAGGTCAATTTCTTTGGCAATGTGATCACGGACCTCTTGATCAGGCGCCAGATGCGGCTGCCGCAGCCAGTAGTGGCCAACCATCCGCTGTTCATCAGCATTAGCGATAGATCCCTGTTCCAAAGCCTTCATGGCCTTGAAAGCCTGATCAAAGCGTGGCCCTAGCCGCTCAAAATCTTCTGCATTGATATGCATTCGGCTGATGTCCAGCCAAATTCCAAGATCGTTGTGATACCAAAGCAAATTGTTAAAGCGATGCCACTGAACCTGGGCATCGCTGGCGCTGAAATCCGGGAAACTCATCAGCTGATGCACGTCGCTCACAGCTCGAAACTATCCACGATCAAAACGCTTGCCCATTTTCTCAGACACTCAGGCTAACCTCGCGCGATGATCAAGACTCTTTTCAGACTCCTACAAACGCTCAAAAGAGGTCTTCGACTAACCAACTTTGTAGTCCTGGCTTCGCTTTTCCTGGTTCTCATGACAGAGAATCATGGCCGGCATGCAAGCCATACACGGCAAGCACCACCGCTGAATATTGCAACCGTTAATCACCTTGATCCAACCGATTTCACAGCAGAAGAGCTCAGATATCTTCAAAAGCGTTTCGGGGTCCATGGCCCTCAGACGCCTTTAGCTCAGTTGTTCACACGAGGAATTGATCACCTCCAGCCACTGCGAGCTCAGACAGTCAATCGACTGGATGGATTAAAACCTGCGATCGTGCGCGAGTCCAAGCGATACCGCATCAACCCAATGCTGGTCACAGCGATCCTTTTTGATGAAATTCAGCATTCAAAACCAGGCGAAGACATCCCTTTTGTGGCTCATTCCGGTCTAGTGAAGACCCATGGGCCAGCCCAATTAGGCATCTCTGAACTCATCCATCAAAAACGTTTGCCTCAGCATCCAACGGCAGAACAGATTTCAAGTGCACGTAACTTGCTCCTCAATCCAGAATCTAATATTGAGTTACTTGCAGGAAAGATTGCGCGTCTAAAGGATGACTTAGGCTTACCTTCTAATGCCTTAATCCAAGCTAGTCGCTCTTATAAACATGCCAAGGCGATCGCTACACTGGCTTATCTCCATAATGGCAAGCTTGACTATCCCGCAAGAATTCTTCGTTATATGCAAGATCCTGAACTACATGGTCTGATTTATTCCCAACGTTCTTCAGCCCAACTGCCCTTAATCTGAGGGACTGCTACTTACACAAAGATAACCAATCGCTGCCAGTCTTCGCTGTAGATTTGACCAATCAAAACTACGGGGATCTGATCGCTCACCTGCCAGATCAACATGCTGATGAGTAGTGATATTTTCTGGGGGAATATTGAAACGATCCATCCAGTCTGCCAAGACTAAAGCAAGAGAATCATATTGATTTTCGCTATAACCACTATGATTTAAATAGCCATTGCGACCATCCCATGGTGTCTCTAGGCTGACATGCAAAGCGAAGTTATTGACGGATCCGTTGAAGCGTGGATTTGTCACAACCCACTCACCAAGAAAAGCAGAATTCCCTGCTCCATAAGCTCTATTAATTGGGTCTACAACATCAATGATTCGTCCATCCAGGGTAATTAATGTGTGGTAGCTAACTTGATCTTCATCCTTCCGATGATAATCTTTAAATGTATAGAGTGCAGAATGATACGAATCCGTAGTCTCATGCAGAATCACGACACTAGGTGTTGGATCAATTCGACGACCATAAAGATCCCAGCGATATCTTTTACCATAATTGGATGAATCAATGACTACATTATGACGCTCAGTTGCTAGTTGCTCTTGACGGCGTTTAAGACTTTTCTTAAGGCCTTGATCGATATCAGAACATTGTTTTGAAAGTGGCGATGACCATGATATTGCCCGCGGCGGTTTTTGTTGACTTGTTGATGGCAGGTCTTTAGTTTTCTGATTGTATTCATCAGAGAATTGCCCAAGTCGTTCTAGACGACTTTGTAGGCTTTGACTTAATTTTGGCTGATTATCACGAATACTCTGCTTTGCATGCCAGATGAATATTGTCAAACCGCTAAGCGTAAGCATGACTACAATTAGGAATCGTTTAGTTTTGCTGCTCATAGACATAACCAGAGTGGTTAAATAATCTGAAACCATCGATCCCGTAGATTGCTTAACTCAGATGGTGCCTCAGAATCAATAATAATCTCCCAGTGATCAACTTGGGGCAAACCACTCGAAAGTTCAGTTTCACTAAGTCGTCCTCGTCTTGAATAGATTATCGATACAGGCTCTTCATTTGAGATAAGTTTGCATAAATCATCGACCTTACGCAATCGAAATCCACCGACAGCAAGCAATTCATCTCCAACGACAAGACCTGCATGATGGGCGGGACTAGACGGAGAAACTCGTGACACCAAAACAAGACCCTCTCGTTCAACTAAGGTAAGCCCTGTTTCTCTTTTGTTTGAATATCTCTCTTCAAACCTCAGTCCAAGATCTTTAACTATCGAAGTCAACGGGAGAGAGTCAGGTTGATCAAGCCATGCATCAACCTCATTCGCAGTATTGGGATCGAACTTGGCGATGGCAGCTTTGATGTCTAACCTTGAATAGCCTCGATGACTACGACCAAACTTCCGCCAAAGGTCACGGAGTACTTGCGTTAATGACGAGTTTTGTTGACGCAGGCGAACATCCAGGCAAAAGGCCATCGCAGCACCGAGCTTGTAATAGCTGACCTGTGAATCGGCACTAGCCGGTGTTGCTTTATATAATTTCACCCAGGCTTCACGTGAACTGTCAGCCAAGCTCTGTAATTGACGACCTGGGTTGATTAATAGTGGTGAAAACTCTAGAGATAAATCTTTTAGTAATGCTGAGCGATCGCTCAACCCAGCAAGGAATGGCAGGGTGAGGTCAAGGTAGCTAGTGATTCCTTCAGCGAACCAAAGTCCATCACTAATTACAGCTTGGGAATAATCATAAGGTCGATATTCACTGGGTCGAAGACGTCTCACATTCCATTGATGCAAATACTCATGCCCTATCAATTGTAGGAGCTTCCGATAACCATCAGGTTCAGTTAATTCACGCCAGGAATAATGCAAAACTGCGCCATAATCATGCTCAAGACCTCCATAACCAGTTTCTAACATATGAATCACTAATTGGTAGAGATCTCCAGCTGGGGGAGGTTCATCCATTAGACAACAGGTAGCTTTACAAACAGCGCTCACATCATTTACAAGGTTTGCCGGCCATCCCATAGGAGGATCGCCTATGCAGAGAAGTTGATGAGAATTTTTTTTGACAACAAAGGGCTGAGAAACGAAACAGCCAGCATGAACAGGAGCATCGACAAGATGATCAAAATCCTTAGCCCAGAGAGTTTCCTCTCCAGCTAGAGGAACGTAGGCATTCCAACCCGCTGGTAGGGCAAGGGTGAGGCAATGAGGAGTCCAACGCTGACCATCGATTTCCATCACAGCAGCCGCAAGACAAAGGGATGCAAACTCCGGATCTAAGTAGCAGGTCCGCACAGTGAGCTGTCGAGCCTCAATGACATAGCCAAGGGTGACAAGATCAAGAGTGTCTAGATCAGCCTTCCAACCACTTGGACCGATCCGTTGCACTTGACAATCATTTGAGGGTTGAGAAAGGCTCAGACTGTGGAGATGCTGAACATGGTCTCTAATGGTGTATGAGCCTGGGGTCCATATCGGCAGAGACCAGCTCTGACGATGTGTTCTTGGCTTCCATTTCAGGCTGACCTTAAAGGTCTGACTTGCCTTGTCACACAGATCAAGATGGACTTCAACAACCTCGACCACCTCACTCAACCTCAAAAACAAGCTCAGACGTTATGCAACAACTGTAATGGTCGTCGTAAAGGGTATCTTGACGGAAGATGTTCTGGATCATGGCCTTGAGCCATCTGCATGCTTGACTTTGTCAAAAAAAAATCATGGATCGCAGAAGGGGTTCCAATTGGAGGCTGAATATAGGAATTAGGTTGTTAATTGGATGTGCTTAGAGCATGCAGCTGGTCTTCTCGATCGTCAACAAGATGAACAACTTAGATAAAAAGGAGAATTGTCTGACCAGCGCTTCTTCGCATCCTCGTCAGAACAGTTGCTATGAAAAGGATGTGAAGCGATCGCTGATCTGGCCCCCCCCCCAGGCCAGCCCAAAATTCAACCCTCGCTTAAACCTTGGCGTGATGGCATCAGGGAATGGCAGCAATTTTGAAGCCCTGGTTAAAGCCATTCAAAATTCTCAACTTGATGCTTCTATTTCCATATTGATAGTTAACAACCCTAATTGTGAAGCACGTCGTCGAGCTCAACGACTAGGTGTGCCGTGTGTCATCCACGATCATCGTGAATTTAGTAGTCGAGAAGAACTGGATAAGGTCTTGGTAAAGACATTCACCAACCATGCTGTAGAAGGCGTGGTGATGGCCGGCTGGATGCGAATCGTCACCCCAGTCCTGATTACTGCTTTCCCGAATCGCCTTATTAATATTCACCCATCTCTGCTACCTAGCTTTCGCGGTTTAGATGCAGTTGGGCAAGCACTAAAAGCGAGAGTTCCTATTAGTGGTTGTTCCGTTCACCTGGTTACACCTCAAGTAGATGACGGTCCGGTGCTTGCGCAAGCTGCAGTTCCAGTCTTGAGCTCAGACGACCATCAGAGCCTCAGCGAAAGGATCCAGCGCATGGAGCATCAACTGCTTCCACTATCTGTTGCTCTTGCAGGCCAGAATTGGAGAAACGAAGCTCAAAATTAAGGGTAGAAGGTTAGTAAAGACATCCCTGTGGTTGGTGGCAATCCAGCCATCAGGTTTAGACATTGAACCCCTTGACCAGCTTGTCCTTTAATCAGGTTGTCGACAGCGCTCATCAAGACAAGCCGGCTGTTGCGGTTGTCGACCTGAACAGAAAGAACAGCTTTGTTGGAGTACTTCACCCACTTAGTCGCTGGATACGTTCCCACAGGAAGAACATCGATGCAGGGATGATGTCGATAGACCGCTTTAAGCACAGTTGTGCAGTCCTCAGCGGTCAATCCAGGATCTCTCAAGCGTCCATAAACCGTCGCAAGCAGTCCACGCACCATCGGTATGAGATGGGGTGTGAACTGAAGCTCAATCGGTTGTCCGGCAACCTCACTAGCAAGTTGTTCGATTTCTGATGTATGTCGATGCCCAACCACGCCATAAGGCATGATCGACTCCGAGGCCTCTGACAGAAGAAATTGTTCTTTGGCCACCCGCCCTCCACCAGAGGTGCCAGTCTTTGCATCGATAATCAAACCATCGTTTTCGATCAATCCCTGTTTTAGAAAAGGCAGCAAGGGCAACAGACTTGCGGTTGGGAAGCATCCTGGTGCAGCTACAAGATTTGCAACTGCAATGTCAGGTCCCTTCCATTCAGGTAACCCATAAACAGCCTCTCTACAAAGCTGAACATCATCTCGATTGAGGTTTTGAGCTTCATGGACATAAACTTGTTTCCATTGTTCCAGTGAGCGATAGCGAAAGTCAGCAGAGAGGTCTACAACCCGAACATTGCGCTTCAGCAGTTGCGGTGCTAACTGGCAGGCAAGTCCATTGGGAAGGCTGAGGACTGCGTAATCGGCGAATTCAGCGATCTTGTCAGGATCGGGAGATTGAACTTCAGGATCATCAGGGATGGGTAAAAAAGGGCAAAGCTCACTCCATCGCCTGCCGGCACTTCGTTCGCCGCCCAGGTAGGTGACATGGAGCTGAGGATGGTCCTCAAGCAATCTGATGGTTTGAAGACCGCCGTAGCCCGTAGCGCCGATAACCGCTACTCGGCTGCCTCGAACCTGAGAAATGTCAGAGGCTGGAGAGCGATGGGTACTTTCCATTGCCTTCATCGGACGCCGGCTGATCGTACTGGTGTCGATAATGAACCCAGTACGATCAGCCCTAAGGCTCTGAGGACTTTTCCTATACCCGCTGAATCGGTCGATATCCGCTTCGACGACATTTCTGACGCACTTGCCGCGATCCGAAACGGTGAATGCGTTGTGGTTGTTGATGATGAGCGTAGAGAAAACGAGGGCGACCTGATTTGTGCTGCTCAGTTCGCTACGCCTGAGCAAATCAATTTCATGGCAACAGAGGCTCGTGGTCTGATCTGCCTTGCGATGCAAGGCAGTCGCCTAGATCAACTTGACCTGCCACTGATGGTTGATCGCAACACAGATGCCAACCAAACGGCATTTACCGTGAGCATCGATGCAGGCCCTGAGAAAGGGGTTTCTACTGGTATTTCAGCGGAGGATCGAGCGCGCACGATTCAAGTTGCACTGCATCCGGAGACTCGTCCAAGAGACCTGCGCCGCCCAGGACATATTTTCCCACTTAGAGCGAGTCAAGGAGGTGTTCTCAAAAGAGCTGGGCATACCGAATCCGCCGTGGATTTGTCACAGCTGGCAGGACTTGCTCCAGCTGGCGTGATCTGCGAGATCCAAAACTCAGACGGATCAATGGCAAGACTGCCGCAATTGCAAAACTATGCGCGGCGTTGGGGACTAAAGCTCATCAACATCGCCGATCTCATTCGTTACCGTCTTGAGAACGAACGCTTTGTATACCGTCAAGCCACTGCCGAGTTACCAAGTCTCTTTGGCAGTTTTCAGGCAATCGGCTATTTAAATGGTTTGGATGGATCAGAACACATTGCTCTAGTCAAGGGCGATCCACGAGAACTGAAAGAACCAGTTTTAGTACGCATGCACTCCGAATGTCTTACGGGAGATGCTTTTGGATCACTGCGCTGCGATTGTCGCCCCCAACTTGAAGCAGCGTTGGCTCGCATTGAACAGGAAGGTGAAGGCGTAGTTGTTTATCTCCGCCAGGAAGGTCGCGGCATTGGTCTAATTAACAAATTAAAGGCCTATAGCCTTCAGGATGGTGGTCTAGACACTGTTGAAGCCAATGAAAGTTTGGGTTTCCCTGCAGATCTGCGCAACTACGGGGTTGGTGCTCAAATTCTCACTGACCTTGGCATTCACCGTTTACGCCTACTTACAAATAACCCACGCAAAATTGCTGGACTGGGTGGATATGGCTTACAAGTCGAAAGTCGTGTTCCCTTGGTGATCTGTCCTGGAGATCACAACGCCGCTTATTTAGCTGTAAAGCGGGAAAAACTTGGACACTTGATGGATGTTGGTAAATCAGAGCATCAAGCTCCAGAAGTTGGACCTTTTGTTGTAGTTGCCTGGGACGGTGAGGTGAACGCAGAGACGCTGGCTAAGCTGAGGACCCGTGCACATGATTGGGCCACAAACAATGAACTGGAGCTCATAGCAGAAAGCTCACCCCGTTTACTTGCCCTATGGGATCGCCCCCTCTTTGTATGGCGTGTATGTCCACGAGTCAAAACCTCTTCTGAGGTTTCATCAAATCCACTTAAAAAAGCATCGCTGGAGTTACTGCTTCAAGAATTGATTCAATGGTCAGGGAGCCGTAGGATTGGTCTTCTGCGTACTGACCGCGCTGAGCAAGCAATGCATCCTCCTCAGGATCTAAAGAGAGAAGAGCGGTCATTGGCAACACTATTTAAAGATGATTTTTCCCCACTAAAAGATTGGGATGCCTCTAGCTTTCCCAATCTGATCCTTTGGTCGTGAAAGAGACCAACTATATATTTCAATTCTCTTGAATGGTTACTTTATTGATCCTAGAGCCGTTCTTTAAGGCTAAGACCACATCGATGTTGGCAGCCTGACCGAAAACGGTATGCACACCATCTAGATGTGGCTGAGCATCATGGACGAGAAAGAATTGACTTCCACCAGTGTTCTTTCCTGCATGAGCCATAGAAAGAGAACCGGCGAGATGCTTTTTGCTATTTATTTCACAATTAATCGTATAGCCAGGTCCACCGGTTCCAGGCATCCCCTTTGCTCCCTCACGTGTATTTGGGCAGCCACCCTGTGCCATGAAACCATCGATCACACGATGGAAAGACAGACCATCATAGAAACCCTCTTTAACCAGCTTTGTGAAATTGGCCACCGTATTGGGAGCATCATCATCAAAGAGGTCCAACTCAATCAAACCAGCATCAGTGTCCATCAGGGCCTTGGTCACAGTTGGATGCTCAAAAAAATAGTCTAGTCAGTGAAGCCAACTTTCGCGACATCTCCTAGAAATATTAATTAAATCAAAGCAATAGAGTTAATTAAAATATTGACAGCATTCAACAAGGCATGGAACGATTCATGGGGAAGCTATCTATGCCATGTGAAGATATTCAATGCGCCTCGAATCTGTTATTGATTGCCATCTTCAACTTACCGAGTAGAACGATCTTATTATCTTGCTTTTAGCGAAGACTCAATTAAAATCAAGCAATGCAATTACCACAACTCGCCAAAGCTGTTCGCAATTGATTGTTTTGCTCAATCAGGAGTTTCTTGGCAGCCTGCGCATCTAAACTGCAAGTATGCATCAGTAGAGCCACTTTTACAGAGCCATCGCTTGCTTGAAGCAGCTCAGTTCCACGATCTCGATCAACATCAGCTAAATCATGCAGGATTCGCAAGGCACGATCCATCAGCTTGATATTGGTAGCAGCAACATCAACCATGCGATTTCCAAAGACTTTGCCAAGACGAACCATCGCACAGGTTGATAGAATATTTAGAGCCATCTTTGTTGCGGTACCGGCCTTCAAGCGCGTGGAACCTGTGAGTAATTCAGGGCCAGTCAAAAGACGAATATCAATGCTGCATGGCAACTCAGCTTGTTCTATAGGCACACATGAAATTGCAATCGCCAAAGCATTGATTTCCTTTGCGTAGGCAAGTCCTCCTTTGACATAAGGAGTCGTTCCCCCGGCCGCAATACCGACAAGACAATCAGCAGAGCTAAAGTCACGCTCCTGAAGATCCTTTTGCCCTGCCTGTTCAATGTCTTCGAGTCCCTCGGAACTTTTCAGCAAAGCTGCGCTCCCACCTGCAAGAACACCCTGAACAAGATCAGGATCGCTGCAAAAGGTTGGTGGGCACTCTGCAGCGTCAAGAACTCCTAGTCGTCCTGAAGTGCCAGCACCCAAATAAAAAAGGCGGCCCCCGCTTCGAAGCCGGTCCGTAATCGCTTCAACTGCCTCAATAAGTTCAGGTATAGCCGCTGCGACGGCACGTTGTGGCTCTCGGTCCTCTTCGCAGAAGAGTGTCACTAAAGACTCTGTGGTTAGTTGATCCAAGCATTCACTTTTGGGATTGACCTGTTCAGTCAACAGATGCCCTCGATCATCTGAAGGATGCAAATTGAGGTCTTCAAATACATTGGTCATGTTTAAATCAACCCTTCAAGCCGCTTGCGAATCTCTTCAAGATCTGTTGATTCAACATGCTGATCCAATCGATTGCCGTCTGCAACGGAACGATCCTCATCCTGCCAGTGACTCACATCTCGATTTGATTCTGGTGGAGCAAATAAAAGACGCTCCTCATCAGTTTTTGGCATAAAGCCAACCTCCACAAAACGAGCTTCATATCCGGCCTGGCGGCAGAAATCTTCCATCTCATCACGGCCAATCTCTTCAACAGTCGGTAAAGGAAAGTCTTGAGCCTCAAGAAGACCGGCATAACGCTCGGCATCATCAGCGTTTTCGAACATCAGCACAGCTGTCTTACCAGCAAGTTCGAGGGAATGAATACCCTCGTTGTCTTTACCGGCGTCATAGAGAAGGACGAACACGCGCATGTGGATCAGGCCAGACCGATGGGATCTCTCACTTGATTATCTAATTCAGCTTTATAGATTATCCGGATCAAGAGCCAATTCTTGAAGTCGTCGGTAGAGGGCTCGTTCGGCTTCAGCAAGTTCAGCAGGAATAACCACCACAATTTCAACCAATTGATCGCCTCTGCGTCCATCAAGCTCAAGTCCCCGTCCGCGAAGGCGCAATAAACGACCACTTGATGATGCTGGAGGCACTTGGAGTGTGACAGGACCAGACAGAGTTGGGACATCCACAGCACAGCCAAGCGCTGCATCAGGTGGAAACAACTCAAGGCGATAAAGCACACGAAGTCCGTCAATCCTCAGTCTGTCTTCTGTTTGAACCCGTAACTGAAGGAAGTGGTCACGTCCTCCAGGGGCTACGCCCACAAGACGTAACCGCCAACCATCGCCAGCCAAAGGCGGTGTATCAACCTCTACAAGAGTGCCGTCATCGAGCTCAAGATCCACTGAAGTTCCATAGAGGGCTTGCTCAGGGGTCAACTCGACCAACGTCTCGAGATCATCACTGGCCTGTACGGGAGGAGGAGGTGGTGGTGGAGACGTCGCAGGCCAGTCGACTTGTTCTGAGGGGAAAGGATCAGCAACGTCAACAGGCTGTTCATCTGTGCGCTCCAAACCGAGGACCACTTCGAGATACTCATCGAAAGTTGGAAAACCAACTGCGAAAGGATCAGCAATGGCTTGCTCTGTCGACATCGATCCCTGCCATGCAGCGCGACGTCTTGGATCACTGAGAACCGCATAGGCCTCATTAACCAATTTGAAGCGTTCCTCAGCGTGGCTGTCATTGCCATTGAGGTCTGGATGCCATCGCCGTGCTTCGCGACGGAATGCCCTTTTGAGCTGGGAGGCGTCACTGTCTGGAGAGACACCTAGCAAAGACCAGTAATCCGGTTTAGCGGTAGAAGTCATCGTCCCAGGGATTTAGCTCACGTCCCCTGTAGCTGCGTCGGCCGTCGGACGACCGGGCAGGGCTATTCCAAGGATCTTCATCCCAGTCATCATCAGAGAAGAGCTCATCTTTCAACGAGCCAAGAGTGTTGCGTATGCCCTGGAGTGGATTGGCGTCAGTACGCCGTTCTGATGAAATGCGTCGGTTCAAGCCAAAAAGGGCTTCCTGAAGTGAAGCAACAGCAAGCTCAAGTTCCTGTAGATCGTTCTGCTCAAGCAGGTCTTGCACATCGCGCATCGCTGTCTCTACAGCCCGCTGCTGCCGCTCAGCCCCATAGGGGCCGAGCTCCAATGCTGCATCGCGAAGTCTTCGTTCAGCTTGACCAACAAGTGTGAGTGCACCATTACGACGATCAATTGATGCACGACGACGACGATCTTCTCCTGCCTTCGCTTCAGCTTCGGCGAGCAAGGCTTGCAATTCCTCTTCGTTAAGGGTGGAACCTCCCTGAATATTCACAGATTGCTTGCGGCCTGTGGTGCGATCAGTTGCACTCACTTGCAAGAGACCATTGGCATCGATATCAAAGGCCACCTGCACCTGGGGAACACCTCTTGGTGCAGGTGGAATGCCAGACAAGCGAAAGCGACCCAAAGACTTGTTATCTGCTGCCAACTGACGTTCACCCTGCCAGACATGAATTTCAACAGACGATTGGTTGGCCTCTGAGGTGCTGAACACGTCGGATTGGCGCACTGGTATTGGTGTATTTCGTGGGATCAGCACTTTCATCAACCCACCAACGGTTTCAAGCCCTAGTGAAAGGGGAGTGACATCGTTGAGCATCAGATCTCGAAGCTCACCGGTGAGGATTCCGGCCTGAACAGCTCCGCCAACAGCAACGACTTCGTCAGGGTTGACTGATTGGCAAGGTTCACTGGCAACGAGAGTTCGCAGCAATTGCTGAACCATCGGCATTCTGGTGCCACCCCCAACAAGCACAACATCATCAACATCATCAGCAGACCAGCCAGAATCACGCAGAGCTGTCTGCACAGGATTCAGAAGACGGTCGAGAAGGTCGGGGCAAAGGCCCTCAAAAGTGGGGCGATCAAGGCTGGTCTCGATATGAAGAGGGCCATCAGGCCCCGTTGCGATAAAAGGCAAAGAAATCGGAGTACTAAGCACACCAGAGAGTTCCTGCTTCGCTTTTTCTGCTGCTTCAATCAAGCGTTGCAGTGCCTGGCGATCACGGCGTAAATCGAGGCCATGCTTCGTCTTAAAAGCTTCAGCGAGCCAATCAACAATGCGTTGATCAAAATCATTGCCCCCTAGTTGTGTATCACCACAAGTGGCCTTGACATCAAAAACACCATTAGCGACACGCATCAGTGAGACATCAAACGTCCCGCCACCCAAATCGAAGACAAGAACACGGCGTGCGGCACTGCGATCAAAGCCATAGGCCAATGCAGCAGCAGTGGGTTCGTTGAGGATCCGTTCCACTGTGATTCCAGCGAGCCTGCCGGCGTCACGAGTTGCCTGACGTTGGGCATCATTGAAATAGGCAGGTACTGTCACTACAGCAGCCTCAACAGGCTCTCCTAGATATGTCGCCGCATCATCCACAAGCTTGCGAATGATGCTGGCCACAAGTTCTTCGGGTGCATATTCACGCTCCGTTACTTGACAGGAGACACGCACGTTCCCCTGTTCATTGGCCCGGACGGTGTATGGAACAGAGAGACTGCTGTCCTCCATTTCATCCCAGCCTCGTCCAACGAAGCGCTTGAGATTGGCAAAGGTATTTCTTGGATTGAGCACCAACTGGCGACGTGCCAACTGACCGACAAGTAGCTCTGCATCTTTGCTGTAACCCACCACTGAGGGTGTGGTGCGACTGCCCTCCGCATTAGCGATCACTTGAGGGCGACCAGCCTCAAGTACCGCCACAACGGAGTTTGTTGTCCCTAGGTCTATGCCAACAATCCGCCCCATGGCCGCGTTTACTGAAGCTCCAAGGTAACGGCGAAAAGCACCCTAAACCAAGCCTTTTTAGCAATGTGGATGGCGGACTGTTAATGGCCTGTTAATGCAAAAGCACCCCTCTCAGGATTAGGTTTCTTATGTCTGTATTGCAGTGGTATGCCAACTGGTGTGCAGAAGGAGCTGTACGTGCTCAGAAGACGTCCAGCTTATGAAAAATTCGTCGACAGCAGCTTTAGAACTATCGCCATATCAATGGCATCGATGGTTGCACTGATACTTGTAGCGATCCTGATCGTTGTCTTTTGGGGGTCACTTGAGTCGATGGGGCGCTACGGGTGGAAATTTCTAGTGACATCAAATTGGAACCCTGTTGATGATGAGTACGGAGTGTTAACCGCCATCTATGGAACAGCGGTAACCTCATTGCTTTCACTATTAATTGCTATACCCCTAGGTGTTGGAACAGCAATTTTTATAACCGAAAGCTTCATACCTACAAGAGCTAAAAACATCATTGGAGTAATGATTGAACTACTAGCGGCCATTCCATCTGTGGTACTTGGCCTATGGGCAATCTTTGTAATGGAGCCGTTCCTAAGACCCTTGCTATCTTTCCTGTATATATATTTTGGCTGGATTCCTTTTTTTAGTACTCAGCCAATGGGGCCTGGAATGACCCCAGCGATCCTGATCCTTGTTGTGATGATACTGCCTATTATTACAGCTATTTCGAGAGATTCACTCAATCAAGTACCAATTAGCCTGCGTCAAGCAGCTTATGGGGTTGGAGCAACCCGCTGGAGCACGATCATTAATGTCATTCTACCAGCAGCAATTTCGGGCATTGCTGGAGGCGTACTACTCGCTCTGGGAAGAGCGATGGGTGAAACAATGGCAGTAACAATGATTATAGGAAATTCCAATAATTTTAGCTGGTCATTGCTTGGCCCAGGCAACACAATCGCTGCGATGCTAGCCAATCAGTTTGGAGAAGCAGATGGAACTCAGGTCTCATCACTTTATTATGCTGCATTTATTCTTATGGTGATAACGCTTGCGGTAAATATCGTTTCACAATGGATGGTCAAACGACTAAGTCTTAAGTACTAACATGAAATCAATCACTAGCGAAGCAACTTCAATAAGAGGGGATTTGTCCTCCAATCTTTACTACAAGCCCCGCTTAAGACGAAATAGAATTAATGCAATTTTTACACTATTATCGGGATTGTTTTCATTTGTAGCCATTCTACCACTAATTCTTGTCTTAGCCTATGTAATTTTCAAAGGAGCAACCAGATTAAGTATCTCTCTTTTTACTATGCTTCCGCCTCCCCCAGGACTCGATGGTGGAGGCATTGGCAATGCCATCTTGGGAACTATTATTGTCACTTGCATAGCCGGAATGATCGCTATACCTGTTGGAGTTGGTGGAGGTATCTATCTAGCCGAATATGCACGTGAAGGAGCATTCTCTAGATTTATTCGGTTTGGCACCAATGTTCTTTCAGGTGTTCCTTCTATCATCACCGGTGTCTTTGTCTACGATATAATTGTCTCTTCACGGGTCATTCTTGGTAGTTCATACAGTGCCATAGCTGGCGGAGTAGCACTCTCAATCCTAATGTTGCCAACAGTGATAAAAACCACTGATGAAGGACTAAAACTGGTACCAGACAATCTACGCAAAGGTGCACTTGGAGTAGGCGCCTCTAAATTTGTAACCATTACCCACATCACATTGCCAATGGCATTTACTCCAATCGCTACAGGAGTCGTTCTTTCAGTTGCTCGAGCAGCTGGTGAAACAGCACCATTGATTTTTACAGCACTCTTTTCATATTTTTGGCCTAGTGGTTCAGATGCTTTCTTCAATCCAATTGCGACACTTTCGGTTTTAATTTATAATTTTTCAACTCAACCCTATCAAGTCCAGAATGAATTGGCTTGGGCAGCTTCATTTATTCTTGTAGTATTCATTCTCGCGATGAATATCCTTTCACGCTGGATTGGCCACTTAACCTCAAAATGAGTCACTTACACAAGACTATTTCTACCTTGACGACTGAATTGCCTTCATTATTAATCGCGCGCTGATCCATGACAGCCACTTCCTCTCCACGGCCAAAGCAGATTTCAACTGATCCCTGCATATCACTTCAGAACGTCACTATAAGTTACAATGAATTTGAAGCTGTAAGACATGTTTACTGCGAGATACCCCGCGGCAAAATTACAGCTTTAATCGGACCCTCTGGATGTGGTAAATCAACAATTCTGCGATCTCTAAATCGCATGAATGACTTAATAGAAGGATGTTCTCTTACAGGTCGAGTGATGTTTGATGGAGACGACTTATATTCCCCAAATATCGATCCAGTCGAGGTTCGCAGACGCATCGGAATGGTATTTCAGCAACCCAATCCATTCCCTAAAAGTATCTATGAAAATATTGCATTTGGAGCAAGAATTAATGGATATAAAGGTGATATGAATGAGCTTGTTGAGCGCTCACTTCGTCAAGCAGCTGTATGGGATGAATGCAAGGATAAGCTTAAGGAGAGTGGCTGCTCTCTATCGGGTGGCCAACAACAAAGGCTATGCATAGCACGAACAATCGCTATTGAACCAGAAGTCATTTTAATGGATGAACCCTGTTCAGCTCTTGATCCTATTTCTACACTTAAAATTGAAGAGACAATGCATGAGTTAAAAAATAGATTTACCATTGTAATCGTCACTCATAATATGCAACAGGCTGTTCGAGTTAGTGATTTTACAGCTTTCTTCAATGCTGAGGCACAAGAGGGTGGATCAGGAAAAGTTGGTTATCTTGTTGAGTTCAATGAAACAGAAAAAATCTTCCATTCACCTGCTCAGGAAGCTACTCAGAATTATATTTCCGGCCGCTTTGGTTGAAGGTGTGATGGTATTTTTAAAGATACAAAGTTTATAGTTGCTTTGAAGTGGCGAGTAATAGTTATCAACTAATCTCTAGAAGCAGATAAAATTAAAACCTAAAAACTAGTCAGACACTACGAGACGGCATCAGACGGATGACAGCCCGAAAATGCTCGAAAACGAGTGCTATAAGAGCGTTCCAAAAGGAAGCCCATACCGCATCGGACGGTATCAGACTTCCTGTGAAACGGAGAGGGAGGGATTCGAACCCTCGATAGAGTTGCCCCTATACAGCATTTCCAGTGCTGCGCCTTCGACCACTCGGCCACCTCTCCAGCGGCTTTCTGGCCATCGCGAATCTAGCAGGGCTCTCCAGTTGTCCCATACATGACACCAAAACACAGAATCCCAGTCCACTAGCAACAAACGAGATGTCCTAACTTTGTGAGCACAAAGCAATCACTCCACTGGAAACGGAAACTCAGGATCAAGATGCGCTCTATGGACTGATGTTCAGAGGATCATTCAATCTATAAATGCCTGATGGCATCCCAAATTGATAGGTAGTGACGCTTGACACCTCTGAACTGTTCCCTTGCTGCTGAGCAAGCTGGCTTGAACGATGAAGATCTGGCTCGCCTTGCAGCGGTAGCGCGTAAGGCCTCTGAATGTGGTGGTGCCATTTTGATGGACCACTATGGACATCTTGAAAGCATCGAAACCAAGGGGCGAACTGGCGACCTTGTTACCAATGCAGATCTAGCCGCAGAGAAGTGTGTACTCGAATTTCTCCAGCATGAAACTCCTGACATTGCCGTTCTCGCAGAAGAAAGCGGATCATTTGCTGGCCAAGGCTCGCTTTGTTGGTGTGTTGACCCACTAGATGGAACAACCAATTTCGCTCATGGCTATCCGTTCTTCGCTACCTCGATTGGCCTCACTTGGCGGCAAACACCAATCCTTGGCGCCATAGCTGTGCCTTTCCTTAAAGAGATCTACTGGGCAGCCCCAAGCCTGGGTGCATTTTGCAATCAAAAACCGATCAAGGTTTCATCATGCAAAAGCCTGGTTGATTCCTTGCTTGTTACCGGCTTTGCCTATGACAGGCAAAACCGCTTAGACAACAACTACGCCGAATTCTGCTGGATGACACATCGAACACGTGGCGTGCGACGTGGTGGTGCAGCAGCAGTGGACATGGCTTTTGTGGCAGCTGGACGACTCGATGGTTATTGGGAACGCGGTCTTGCTCCATGGGATCTTGCTGCTGGAGTAGCCCTGGTGGAGCTAGCTGGAGGGCAGGTGACTGATTACCGCGGTAACACATTTGATCTGAATAGTGGCAGGGTGCTGGCCTGTCCGCCTGGAATGCAGAAGCTGCTTGTTGATCAACTCAGCAAAGTAAAACCCCTTGAAGCAGATTCATTTGGCGCTCCCGAACTCAGGGGCATGGGATCCTGAAGTCACTCCGAGAAAATCAGGGATGGCCCTGCAACCGGCAGCGGGTGCTCGCGATCTGAACCCCCAGCAGGTCGAGCTAAACCAAAAACTTAGCCAGCGACTTGCCGAGGTTTATCAGCTATGGGGCTACGACGAAGTCTCTCCTCCAAGGGTCGAGCGACTCGAAACCTTGAAAGCTGGTGGTGCTATTGCCAGTCAAGACATCGTGCGATTGGTGGCCGATGAACCCCTTGGTCTACGACCAGAGATGACAGCATCAATCGCCCGTGCCGCTTGTACAAGGCTTAGACAAAGACCTCGTCCCTTGAGGCTATGGGCTGCAGGAACAATTTTTGAAAGCCGTACTGCTGATGAAGGAAGCCTTTGCATCGAAGAAAACCTTCAAAGCGGTGTAGAGCTCTTCGGGGTCGAACCCATCAATGCGGAAATGGAACTTCTTTCCCTGCTGTTTTCAGCAGTGGAGACTCTCGAACTGAGTAAACAACACCAGCCTCGTTTACTCGTTGGCCACACAGCATTAATGGATCTCATCACGCTGCCATTTCAAAACGATCTACGCGAAAAAATAAGAACAGCATTGATCCACTACGACCGCCTTGCTCTTGAAAACCTGCAACTGCCGAATGATCAATTCGAGCGCCTCCTCCATCACTTGGAGTGCCGTGGTGAACCCCTAGACGTGCTCGAACGCTTATCAGGCCTATTTGGAACTCAGCAAGCACTCAATAACCTGCAAAGGCTATTTGAGCAGATGGGTCCACTGGCCGCTGATCAGGGGATTGACCTGCAACTGGATCCAACCTTTCAGCCCCATTTTGAGCTCTACACCGGGCTGGTGTTTCAGTTGGTATGTCAAAGCGATGCGGCACCTGTCGTGATTGCTCGTGGGGGGCGTTACGACAACCTTGTAGCTCGTTGCGGTGCCAAAGGGCTTCAAGCAACAGGGGTCGGCTTTAGTTTCGCGATAGACGATATTCGTGAACTGCTTACCAAGGAGATCAAAGCGTCTGAAGCTGTTAAATCAACCCTTGTTGCCTACGGCGAGCAAGCAACGCTGGAACATGCACTCAAGCGTCAGAGTCACTGGCACAAACAGGGTCAGCGTGCCGTTGTTGAACTTGAAGCCTGTCGCGATCGTGAAGAAGCCTTCAGCCGTCTAGCAGATCGGGGCTGTAGCACACTGGACTGGTTAGATCATTAGGATCTCGATAATCTCGTCGTCCGATCTGCAAGGCCATGCCACACAGCATCGTGACAGAAATTTGTGAAGGGGTTGCTGACTGTGCGCAGGCATGCCCTGTCGGCTGCATTCAACCTGGTCAAGGCACAAACGACAAAGGAAGAAATTTCTATTTGATTAATTTCGACATCTGCATTGATTGCGGTATCTGCCTCCAGGTCTGCCCTGTAGAAGGAGCTGTCCTTCCCGAGGAGCGACGTGACCTACAGCGAAGCAGCTGAGTTAATCACTAGGTACGGTCACCCCACCTAAAACCAGCTTGAGACCTGAGGCAAAGACTCCCTAAGGTCAAATCCTAAACAGTGAAACCAATGACTGTGCTGGAAGAAGGTCAGATCCAGATTCACACCGAGAATATTTTCCCGATCATCAAGAAAGCCGTTTATTCCGGCCACGAGGTTTTCTTGAGGGAGCTAGTCAGCAATGGCGTCGATGCAATAAGCAAAAGACGTATGGCAGCGATGGCAGGTGACTGCAGTGAAGGTGAAGAAGGAGTGATTGATATCAAGATTGACCGAGAAGCAAAGACACTCACTATTTCTGACAACGGAATCGGCATGACAACCGATGAAGTTAAGAAGTACATTAATCAGGTTGCCTTCTCAAGTGCAGAAGACTTCCTTGAAAAATACAAGCAGGAAAGTGACGGAATTATTGGTCATTTTGGGCTAGGTTTTTATTCTTCTTTCATGGTGTCGAAACATGTAGAGCTAGTCACTAAGTCTGCTTGTTCCGAGAGTAAAGCTATTCGTTGGAGTTGTGATGGCTCACCAAGATTTAACATCCAAGAGGCCGAACGCAATGAAGTAGGAACCGATGTCATCCTTCATCTAATGGATGAAGAGTTGGAATACATCGAGCCAAGTCGAATCCGTACTCTAATCACAAAATACTGTGACTTTATGCCTATTGAGGTAAAACTCGAAGGCGAGTCAATTAATAAGCGAAATCCACTTTGGAGGCGCAACCCAAGAGAAATCACTGATCAGGAGTATATCGAACTCTATAATTATCTATATCCATTCCAAGGTGATCCTCTCCTATGGGTACACCTAAATACTGATTACCCCTATAACCTTCAAGGTATTCTCTATTTCCCTCGCATTGGTGGTCGCGCAGATTGGGAAAAAGGTGAGATAAAACTCTACTGCAATCAGGTATTTGTCAGTGATTCGATTAAAGAAGTAGTACCACATTACCTCCTTCCCCTAAGAGGTGTGATCGACTCACCTGACATTCCACTTAATGTCAGTCGTAGCGCATTACAAACAGACAGACGTGTTAGATCTATTGGCAATTTTGTTGCAAAAAAAGTTGCCGATCGACTGCGAGGGTTAAAGGCGGATCAACCACTTTTTTATGCTGAAGCATGGGATGCGTTAGCACCCTTCGTCAAAATAGGATCAATGGAAGATGAAAAGTTTGCTGATCAAGTTGCCGATCTAATCATGTTTGGCACGACTGCTCTAGCATCAACAGAAACAGATGGGGCCACTCCAGATCCAATTCCTTGTGGGGAAAAAGCCTTTACTACGCTGAGTGGATACCAAAGTCGTCTGAGTACAGAAGCAAACAATCGCATTCTTTACTGCACGGATGAAGTCGCCCAAGCGAGTGCCCTCAGCTTATGGACATCACAGGGTGCTGAAATTCTTAAAACCGAAACGTTTATAGACAGCCAATTCCTTCCATGGCTTGAAGCTCGTCATAACGACCTCCGATTCCAGCGCGTTGATGCTGAACTGGATGACACTCTTAAAGACGACAAACCTGAACTAACTGATCAGGAAGGAGAGACCAAGTCTGAAAGCCTGAGAACTCTAATGAAGCAAGCACTAAATAACGACAAGGTGACCATACAAGTACAAGCACTTAAGGGAGATAACGCACCTCCAGCAATGATTTTGCTGCCAGAACAGATGCGACGTATGAACGACCTTGGTGCTCTCATGGACCAAAGGCTGCCAGGTCTTCCCGAGCATCATGTCCTTCTTGTCAATCGTCGTCATCCACTTGTCGAAGGACTTTTGAAACTCAAATCTGGATCCGTGCTGGTCAGCACTTCAGGTGTGTCTCCAACCGAAACCTTGGCACAAGGCTTAGCCCGTCACCTATACGACATGGCTCGCCTCGGTGTAGGAGGTTTGGAGCCCAATGAACTTGCTGGTTTCCAAAGCCGTAGTGCTGTGTTAATGGGACAGCTGATGGATCGAGCTTTTTAAACGAGCGGAGGATTTGATAAAATCTTTGTTTGGGTTCAGCACCCTAGCTCTGTAGAGGATCAAGACATGTCCAGGGTGTGTCAGCTCACTGGAACTCGCGCCAACAACGGCATGGCTGTGAGCCATTCCCACATCCGCACAAAGAAGCTTCAACAGGCCAACCTGCAGCAGCGACGCCTCTGGTGGGCTGAAGGGAACCGTTGGTTGAAACTACGTGTAAGCACCCGTGCACTTAAAACCATCCAAAAAAAGGGTCTCGGTGTCTATGCCAAATCGTTAGGGATTGACCTGAACAAGATCTAATCACTAAATAATTCAGCAAACTAGTTACCATCAAGATGCTGGGGCATGGCATTAACTTGTCTGAAATTGCTAAGCATGCATAGAAGTGCAGAAAATAACCATCTGATAACGATTGCTACTGTCGACTCATACTCAGTCAAGGATTGGGCAGAAGAGCAAATGAAAAGTTTGGTTGATAAAATAGAAGCTACGCAACCATGAAGAGAAGGACATTTTGGAAAATAGCTCTTCTGTTCTCTTTGACCAGCGTTGCACTATTTGCAAGCTGGGCCCTGAGCACTCGCCCTATTCAGATCAACATCTTGATGCCAGCTCCATTTGCTGAGTCAACAACTGATCTGGTCCAACAATTCAACAAAGATCATCACGGCAGGATCCAACTTCAGGTGACTCGAGGTCCACTTGAAACAGAAGCAGTATCTGATTTAGCCATCAGCAGTCTGCTTTTAGGTAAAAGTCCTTTCGATGCACTTTTAATTGATGTAACTTGGTTGCCGAAATACGCCGCCGCAGGATGGCTTATTCCCTTGGATCCATGGATCGATCAACAACAGATTGATTCCATTGCTCCGGGGGCAATGCTTGGAAATAATTTCGACGGGAAACTGTATCGATGGCCGCTTGTGGCTGACATGGGATTGCTTTATTGGCGGACTGATTTGATGAGTGAACCACCGCGTACCCCTGAGGAACTCATTAAAGTTAGTCTTAAACTCCAAAAAGAAGGCCGTGTTGCTAATGGCTATGTCTGGCAAGGCCGTCAATATGAAGGCTTAAGTTGTGTATTTCTAGAAGTTCTTGACGGATTTGGAGGACAATGGCTTGAAGCCGAAACTGATAATGTTGGCCTCGACAGCTCCGCAAGTCTTAAGGCTGCAAGTTGGTTGCGTGAACTGATTAGCAGTGGAGTGAGCCCCGAAGCAGTGATCAACTATGCCGAAAATGAAGCTCTTCAAGCCTTTAAGTCTGGAGATGTTGCGCTAATGCGTAACTGGCCTTATGCCTGGGGAGAACTTCAGAAGCCTAACAGTGATGTTAGAGGCAATGTTGGCGTAACCACGATGGTTGCTACCGCAACCAATCGATCCACATCAACCCTAGGCAGCTGGGGCTTCTCGATCCTCAAGGGCTCATCAAATCCTCAAGCTGCAACAGAGGCCATTGCCTTCCTTACATCAACATCTGCACAAAAGAAACTGTTCTTGAACGACAGTTATACCCCAACCAAAGCAGAACTATTCAAAGACCCAGAACTGTTCTCAAAATCACAAATTCTTCCGGAGCTTGCTAAAGCCCTACAAAGCACTGATCAACGTCCAGCAACCCCTCTTTATGCACAGATTAGTGATGTATTACAACGAAGCCTGAGTTCAGTTTTAACAGGCCAATCTAGCGTTAGTGATGCAATGTCTAACGCCCAAGCAAACACCGAGAAGATTCTTATGGCGGCAAGAGAAACTAAATGATCCACTTGCTTCTAGTCCCGGCAGCTCTATTAATTGCCTTCGTCTTTGGTATCCCTCTACTTCGTTATTCCTGGTTGAGCTTCCATGCTGATTCAGTCCTCACAGGCTTAGTTCCGATTCCCAATCATGGTGCGAATTGGATTCGCCTACTGCACGACCAACGCTTCTGGCAAGACACCTATCAGACAGCCCGCTTCGCAACTGTTTCAGTCAGCCTAGAACTATTACTTGCTATAGCGATAGCCCTCTTACTCGATCAGCGTTGGCGTGGTCGAGGTGTAGTAAGGGCCATAAGTTTGCTTCCATGGGCACTGCCAACGACTGTAATGGCTCTTGGCTGGCGTTGGATCTTTAATACACCTTACGGCCCTATTGAACAATTCGCAGAACTGATTGGACTACAACCTCTAAACATCCTTTCGAATCCAAATATCACCTGGCTTGCCACGGTTGTTGGTGATGTTTGGAAGACCACGCCTTTTGCTGCTCTGATTCTTTTGGCTGGCTTGCAAACCATTCCCAATGATCTCTACGAAGCATTCTATCTCGAAGGTGGCCGTCCACGTGCCGCACTATTTCAGATCACCTTGCCGCTCTTGCAACCTTATTTACTCCTTAGTCTTTTATTTCGCCTTGCGCAGGCCTTCGGCGTTTTCGACTTGATTCAGGTGATGACTGGTGGGGGTCCGGCAGGAAGCACGGAAAGCCTTGCTTTATATGCTTATTTAAATGCAATGCGATTCCTCGATTTTGGCTATAGCGCCACCGTAATGATCAGCGGGTTTCTTCTACTTGTTATTGCCTGTTTGCTTGTTTGGCTGATCATCAAACAGGCCAGCCATTGGCGAGAGGCAATGAAATGATTCGTCAGCGAAATCTTTGGATCACTGTTCTCCTGCTTTGGTCTTTAGCGCCTCTGCTTTGGCAGCTCTATACATCTTTTTGCACCCATGAAGCTCTTCTACAACCATTGGCTGAGCATAATCAGCGTTGGACACTTGACAACTATCGCCAGGTATTGACAGCCAGCCCTCCCTTCTGGCGTTATCTATTGAACAGTGTCATCGTTGGCATTAGCTCAACAGGATTAACCCTACTGATAGCCATTCCAGCCGCCTATTCTCTTTCAAAAGTCTCGCAAAATGTTGCCAGAATGGCCAAATTTATACTGCTTGGTGCGGCTCTATTTCCATATGTGCTGCTTTTTTTGGCGTTATTAGAACTTGCAAGGAGTTTCAACCTCGGAAACAATTTGCTTGCGCTCAGTCTTCCCTACGCTGGCTTGTCGATGCCCTTGGCTGTGTTGCTGCTTTTATCAGCCTTCCGTGATCTACCTTCTGAACTAGATGAAGCCGCGAGGCTTGAGGGTTTGGACTTATGGCAGAGATTGCGCTGGGTATTAATTCCCCTAATAGGTCCTGCAACCGCAAGCACTGCCATCTTGGTCTTTCTCTTCTCCTGGAACGAATATCCAATCGCATTGACCTGGATTAGTAGAGCTGATCTGCTCACACTTCCTGTTGCCATAGCAAGAATTGCAGGTTCATCGGTCTACTCAATTCCCTATGGCGCTTATGCAGCTGCCACCGTTCTAGGTGCTCTGCCACTCTTGTTACTCGTGCTCATCTTTCAGCGACAGATCGTTTCCGGTCTGACACAGGGAGCAATTAAAGGATGAATCTTGTTCTACAAAACATCGGTCGCCGTTTCGGTAGAAACTGGATTGTTCGTCATCTAGACCTTGTAGTGGGCGAGGGTGAATGCCTTGCCCTACTTGGACCAAGTGGATGTGGCAAGAGCACCACTCTCAGGCTGATAGCTGGACTAGACCAGCCCAACGAAGGTTCGATCACTATCGCTGGCAGGGATGTCACGACGGTATCCCCTGTCGACCGACGCATCGGCATGGTGTTTCAGAGCTATGCATTATTTCCCCATCTCACAGTTTTCGCCAATCTTGCACTTGGTCTTGAGGTTCGTGGAATAGGTGCCAGTGATCGCAAGCAACGAGTGGCATCTGTTCTGGCATTAATGCAATTAGAGGATCTTTCAGAGCGACATCCGGCAGAACTCTCAGGTGGGCAACGTCAAAGAGTGGCCCTCGCCAGAGCCCTGCTCAGAGATCCTCTGGTGTATTTACTTGATGAGCCAATGAGCAATTTGGATGCTCAACTGCGCGAAGATCTGCGACCTCAGTTACGCCATTTGATTCTTCAAGGCAGTCAGCCCGTTATCTACGTCACACACGATCAACATGAAGCCATGGCCATGGCACATCGAATTGCCGTAATGCGAAATGGAAAGATAGAGCAAATCGGTACTCCCCAAGAGCTCTACCACAATCCATTATCACTCTTTGTGGCCAGCTTTATAGGACGCCCCCAGATCAACCTTCTGCCAGCAGAATCAGGCATTATCAAAGCAATTCGACCAGAACATCTTCAACTAAGTTCAGAAGGGATTCCTTGCCGTCTTGTCTACAGGGAGTGGCTGGGAACATCCCAGTTGCTCATTCTTGAGAGCAACAGAGGTCCACTAAGGATGCTTTGCGCTAGCGATATCGCAATTCCTGAGACCATAAAGCTCAATTGGTCCCCAGAAAAAGAACATCAATTCGATGCCAGTTCAGGAGGAAGATGCAGACAATAGTTCACGCGATTTTATTCGCAAAGGATATCCAGTATTGTGTTGATCAATAAATTCATATGTTATTGCTATGGCTAATAATAATCAAAGAAGTGAAGCGTAAACATTAATTAAAGACCTTGTCTAGTATCTTGCTGTGTTGAGAAGCTTGTTTGCGGATTGCTTCGATCTTTCCAAGGTCAGGAGAAACATCTAAGGCCTGCCTCCATAGTCCAGCAAGCAAACGAATATCAGGCAACGATTGCAAATCAGTAAAGGGCACATTCGCCATCAAGGCTGCAGATGAAACTTTCGGGTCGTAGCTGAGTGCCACTGTGGGACTACCAGCCAATTGGGCCAGGATGAGTGCATGCAGTCGCATGGGGAGAACCAATCTGGCCATCGAGAACTGATTCATAACATCTGTTAGTGAATCAAATGCAAAGCAATGACTTCTTGATCTCAAGCTGGAACTGATCAGTCCTTGTCTATCTAGTTGTCGGAATAGCTGTTCATCCTGACGTTGATGAAAAGCAAGCCAATGAACTGGAGCATCAATATCACTAAGGATCATCTCAAGGGCTTGGAGCAAATGCTGCCAGCCAAAGCGATCAAGCATTGACGTGGGACGCCAACAAAGCACAACTGCTTGGCCACCCTCCCAGCTCCTAGAGGGAAGCTGCCAAACTGGATCTGGTGCCATCAACATCGGTGAGGGTAGGCACCATTGCTGAGCAAGCTCAAAAGACTCTGGATCTCTCCAGCTGATCGCCTGCACCCTACGTAGGACTCTCCTAACCATCCATCGACTAAAGCGATGACGTAATGGCCCCAGGCCCTGGCCCCAAAACACAACAGGAACACCACGTTGTTGGGCGATCACAATCAAGATCAGGTAGTAGATCAGGCTCTTAAAACTCGTGCTGTCCTGCAGCAAGCTGCCGCCACCAAGAATCAAACCTTGAACTTGAAAAAGTGCCCTAATGGTCTCCAGCAATGAGCGTCGGTTAATGACTTGAGCCTTCGGAGCTAAGCCCTTAATCAAATTTGAATCATTTGCCGTGATCCAAGGCTGCAAATGTGAGGGAAGCTCCTGAAGTAAAACCTGCAAAAGAGCATCATCGCCAAGGTTGTGCTCGCCGTAGTAGCCGCATAACAGCACTGCCTTGCATTGCTTTGCCTGAACTGCCATAGCCAAGCAATAGCTGCATCAAACATTAACGGCGACGAAGCCTCCCTAGGCTGCTGCCATCGAGCGAATCACGTGCACGCCCTATCTCTAGGAACTTGGTGGATCCACCTCGCATCCTTGTTCGAATGGATGCTTGCGATTGTGCTGGTGGTGCAATGGGGGAAAAGGAACCAAAGCAGGGCAATGTCCTGGTTGGCTCTAGCAATGCTCCCCAACTTGGTGAGTGCCATGACAGCCATCACCTGGCATATTTTTGACAACAGCAAAGCCCTTAGCGGAATTGTTGTGCTCCAAGCTTGGCTGACGCTGATTGGCAACTGCTGTTTGGCCGCAGCCACCTGGAATTTGTTGCGTTCAGAACGACAGCAATCATGATTTTTGCCACTTCTACTGAGATTTTGAACTCCCTCATTGAGATGGACCCAGGTCCTCTATATGGCCTTTCTTTAATTCCCTATCTCGGTTTCCTGTGGTGGGCTCAACAGAGCAAGAGCTTGCCAAGACTATCCATCTGGGGATTCCGGCTCACTCTTCTTTTTGTGTTTATGACAATCATTTTTGCGATCCTGGCTGATCAAATTTATGGACTTGAACTGGTTGAAGTTGATGCTTTCCATGGGGCAGCAGAAGCCTTTCTGGTGCTAAGCGATGCCCTCGTGGTTTTGGGATTTATCCGTGCTGGCCAACAACAGGTGGTGAAAAACTCTTAAGAGGTATGGCTTCTCTGCCAAGAACTGCGATCAATGTCGGACAATAAGGCGTCGCTTCCACGGTCTAAATGTTCACGCACCTCCTGGCTGCTGCAGCTCCTTCCACATTCACCTGGTCGCCTGCGGTGGGCATGGTGATGATCGCTTGCAACGTGCTCGCATTTGTCATTGCTAAGGCCAACATCGAACACCAAAATGAAGGGTTCGACATGCCTAACAACAAATTCTATGGAGGCATGAGCCACGCCTCCGTTGTCGGATCCCAATGCTTAGGCCACATCCTTGGCATGGGCACAATCCTCGGATTAGCTTCACGCGGCGTTCTCTGAACAGCACTAGGGCTGGCGAATTCATCGCCAGCCCATTAAATAAGGAAGAAGACGGAGTCCGTAGCGCTCAAAGCGGTATTCGAACAACAATCGGCTCAGATCTTCAGCGCTGACTCGCATTGACAGCCCATTAATCAATCGAGCCAAGCGTCGATCGCCTTTTTGATCGCACAAACCCCACCATGTTCGCTTTGCCAAGCGACCTGAAAGATTCCAGCGCCAACCCAAACGAAGACGCAGGAGCCGTTCAAATTGCATCAAGACCTTGCTGTCTTTGTCTTGATTTGAGCTGGATGGATGACAGCAGGCTTCAACAAGCAAAGGAGTAAGCACCTCTGCACTAACGAGAGCATGACGGATGCCTTCTCCGCCGAGCAAATTGGCAGTACTAATAGCGTCGCCAACTCCAACAATCCTGCCAACAACGTGAGCTTCACTGCGCCTTAAGCTGCTGCGCAAGATTCCGCCATGTCTATCGATAACTGGTAGCTGATCAAGCTGGTTCTTGATAAGCAGGCGGTTCAAGATGCTGCTCATCGGTTCGAGGCATTCCTTCAGTGGTGGAGGCAGACGGCAAACTCCTACCTTCAACTGATTACCAGCCATGGGAAAAATCCAGCCATAACCATGTTGGATCCACTGGCATCCCAAAAAAAAACAAACCCGGTCACGCCAAAGAGCTGTTGTTTTTTGATCACCCTGCAGGATCCACTCAACGCCAGCCCCTTCAAGCATGCAATCGGTATCAGAAGGCTTGGATGCTGAAGTTGAACCCAATAAAAGGCGGCGATGACCTGTGGCATCTACCACCCAGCTCACTCTCCTTGTCTGACACAAGCCATTTGGACCAATCAATTCAACGTTTGCGCCGTCATTGACCGTAAGAACGGAGTGAACACGCCAACCCAATAAAAATTCAACACCTGCGTCTATAGCTTGCTGCCAGAGCTTGTGACGTAGCGAGCCGAAGTTGAGAACCACACCAAGGTCATGTTGAGACCACCATTGATGTTGAATTCCATCTGGATCCACCAATTGCCAGCCATTCCAATGGCTGGCAATTGCTTCAACAGGAATGCAGAGATCAGACACCGCCTGGATAGGGATGGCAGCACTAGAGAAAGCATTCTGATTGGCTTCTCTTAAGCGTTCAACAAGAGTTACCGCAATCCCCTGGCTAGCAAGTCGTTGTGCAAGCCGAGCTCCTGCTGGCCCTGCACCTGCAACCAAAACAGTCAATTGATCAGGTTGACAGGGCCTGCGGTGCTTCCTGCCCTACAAGAGAAGGCTTCGAATTCAAGCAAAAGTGTTGTTGAATTCGTTCAGACATCTGTGTTGGGGTGAGCCCCAGCGCTTCCCGGCTCTGTTGGGGACTGGCATGGTCTACCAATTGATCAGGGATTCCAATTCGGAACGTTGGAACCAAGACATCTTGATCACTAAGGGACTCAACCACAGCTGCACCAAAACCACCCGCAAGAGCACCCTCCTCCATCGTGACGACACGACCGATACGACGGGCTAACGGATGAATCAAGGCTTGATCAAGTGGTCTTAGGAAGCGAGCATTGATCACAGTGGCCTTGACACCTGCTTCCTGCAACAGCTGAGCTGTGATCATTGCAGCAGGCACCATCACTCCATAAGCAACGATTAAAAGATCATCACCTTCACAAAGCACTTCGCCTCGACCAATTGCCAAAGGCTCCCAGCCTTCATCAAGCAGAGGCACTCCCTCGCCTGATCCTCTTGGAATACGGAGAGCTGCAGGGCCTTGATGCTGAAGACATGTCACCAACATGCGTTGAAGTTCAGCCTCATCCTTGGGCGCCATCACGGTGAAATTAGGAATAGCGCGGAAATAACTGATGTCGTACTGACCCTGATGGGTCGGTCCATCAGCGCCAACAATGCCTGCGCGATCCATCACAAAGGTCACTGGTAGGTTCTGAATCCCCACGTCGTGGATTAATTGGTCGAAGGCGCGCTGCAGGAATGTGCTGTAAATCGCCAGCACAGGCTTGAGCCCCTCACAAGCCATCCCAGCAGCAAGAGTTACAGCATGCTGTTCAGCGATACCTACATCGATGTATTGCTCAGGAACAGCCTTTTGCAGGAGGTCAAGGCCAGTACCTGTGGCCATCGCGGCTGTGATCCCAACGACAGTGCTGTCCTGCTTACAAAGCTTGATGAGCGTCTCGCCAAACACCTTGCTGTAACTCGGTGGTTTCTTTCCTTTTGAGGGAAGAGCTTTACCAGTAATTAGATCAAACGCTGATTGGGCGTGATAGCCAACTTGATCTGCTTCGGCATAGGGATAGCCCTTGCCTTTGGTCGTAACTACATGAACGAGTACAGGGCCACCAACCTTGTGAGCCGTCTCAAAGGTTCGAACCATGCGTTCAATGTCGTGGCCATCAATAGGGCCCATGTAGGTGAAGCCAAGCTCCTCGAAAACAGCCCCTACCTTCGGGACGGACAATCGGCGCATACTGCCCTTGAGCAGGTCGAGTTCGGCAGGCAGTTCCCCTCCCATGAAAGGCAGACTCTTGACCCTCTCCTCGACGCTATCCGAGATGAACTGCACAGGCGCACTGTGGCGCATGCGGTTTAGATGGGTCGACAACGCTCCTACTGGCGGAGAAATCGACATATCGTTGTCGTTGAGAACAACCAGAAAAGGTGTGTTGGGCATATGGCCGGCATGATTAATCGCCTCTAGTGCTATACCGCCAGTAAGAGCCCCATCACCAATTACAGCTACGCATTTGAACGATTCACCACGACGCTCACGAGCAACGGCCATGCCGAGTGCTGCTGATATCGAGGTGCTGGCATGGCCGGCACCAAAATGATCGAAAGAACTTTCACAACGCTTCAGATAGCCAGCGACACCACCCTGCTGACGCAAGGTATTGAAGTTGCCATATCGACCAGTAATCAGCTTGTGAGGATAAGCCTGATGGCCAACGTCCCATACAACTCGATCATGATCTAGATCAAGAGTTTGATAAAGAGCAAGGGTGAGTTCAACAACACCGAGCCCAGGCCCCAAATGACCTCCACTGGTGGACACCACCTCAAGATGGCGTTCCCGTATCTGACGTGCTACATCCTCAAGCTCGGCAATGCTCAAGCCATGAAGCTGATTCGGATGGGTTAACTCGCTCAGACGCATTCGCGTTCCTGTCCCACTCCAACCCATTCAATCTAGGTCTTCTCAGCTATAGAACGGCGAATGCAACCCTGGCAAGTGCAAACAGTTGCCGGATCTGAATATTGCAAGACTGGCGTGATGGACGATTATCTACAGAGGATTCTGAGGGCGCGTGTCTATGACGTAGCCCATGAAACCCCCCTGGAACTGGCAAAAAACCTCAGTCGCCGTCTTCAGAACAAGATCTGGTTGAAACGTGAGGACCTACAGCCAGTCTTCTCCTTCAAGCTTCGTGGTGCGTATAACCGCATGTCCCTTCTCAGCAAAGAGGAGTTGCTGCGTGGCGTGATTGCTTCAAGTGCTGGAAACCACGCTCAGGGAGTGGCACTGAGCGCCTCTTATCTCAATTGCAGAGCTGTGATTGTGATGCCGATTACCACACCCGAAATGAAGGTACGGGCAGTCCGTGCTCTTGGCGCTGAAGTCGCACTTCATGGAGAGACCTACGACGAGGCCTATCAAGAGGCCATGCGTCGAAGTGAAAAAGATGGCCTCACGTTTATCCACCCGTTTGATGATCCAGAGGTGATTGCTGGGCAAGGGACGATTGCTCTAGAAATCCTGCGCCAGATCCAAGATCCACCAGATGCAATCTATGTCGCAGTTGGCGGTGGCGGACTGATCGGCGGGATTGCCACTTATGTCAAAAGCTTGTGGCCGCAAGTCGAAATTATCGGTGTCGAGCCCCACGACGCTGCAGCAATGACGCTCTCTCTTGAAGCTGGTGAACGTATTCAACTGCCAAAGGTTGGCCTATTTGCCGACGGAGTCGCTGTACGTCAAGTAGGAAAACACACCTTCTCATTAGCTCAGATGCACGTAGACGCGATGGTGACGGTAAGCACTGATGAAATCTGTGCAGCGATCAAAGATGTTTTTGAAGATACCCGCTCAATTCTTGAACCAGCTGGCGCACTGGCAATTGCTGGCATGAAGGCAGATATCGCCAAACGTGATCTTCAAGACCGCACTCTTGTGGCCGTGGCCTGTGGCGCAAACATGAACTTTGAACGGCTCCGTTTTGTCGCCGAAAGAGCAGAGCTAGGGGAAGAAAGGGAAGCAATACTCGCGGTGGAGATCCCAGAGCAGGCAGGCAGCCTGAGAAAGCTCTGCAACGTCCTAGCGGGAAAAAATCTCACCGAATTCAGTTACCGAATGGCAGAGGGGGATAGAGCCCAAATATTCATCGGGGTACAGGTTTTAGACCTTAATGATCGAACCAAACTTTTAACGCGACTGCAATCGTCAGGATTCCCATGCCTTGATCTCAGCAACGACGAGCTGACCAAAGGGCACCTTCGTCACATGGTGGGTGGTCGGCTTCCTGCCTCAGCAAAAACCCTTTGCCGAGATGGATGTCGCGAACTGCTCTATCGCTTTGAGTTCCCTGAGCGCCCAGGAGCTCTTATGACCTTTGTTAGTGCCCTTCACCCCGAATGGAGTATCAGCATCTTCCACTACCGCAATCACGGAGCAGATGTCGGCAGGATCGTTGTAGGTGTGTTGGTCCAGGACAACGAAATGAAAAATTGGCAGCGCTTTCTTGACGATCTGGGCTACCCAAACTGGGAAGAAACCAACAACCCCGCCTACTGCTTATTTCTGGGTGCACAGACCGTTTGATCGCGGTAACTTGGCATATTCCATAGCAGGGCCTGCCATGGCCACCGATTCCCCAGCTCAAGAGAGGGATGAGGTCTCCAGCTTCTCCTTACCAGCACGTTTAGAGGCCATTCTTTATTTGAAGGGTCGCCCTGTAACGCTCAAAGAGATGGCAGAGCTAGCCAATGAGAATGAGGATCTGATTGAGCAAGCTCTACTTGCGCTGATGGCAGGCTATGCACAGAGAGATACAGCCTTAGAGATCCAAGAGAACAATGGTCGATATAGCCTTCAATTGTGTCCAGGCCTTGGAGAGCTGGTCCACCACCTTTTACCCGTTGATCTTTCCATAGCAACACTCAGAACCCTAGCCACCATTGCCCTGAAAAAAAGAATTCTTCAATCGGAGCTGGTCGATTTACGGGGATCAGGCGCCTACGACCACATCAAAGAACTCGTTGCTCAGAACTTCATCGAACGCAAACGACAGAGCGAGGGCAGGTCTTATTGGCTCACGCTCTCTGAAAAGTTCCATCGAACCTTCTCAGTACTTCCTGATTTAGGTACAGCCGAACCTTCTCAGGTTGCATAGAGTTCTATAGAAGCTTGAGTGACTCCATGAACGCGCTGGAAATCCTGTCCGAGGTTATACAAGTGCTCGTCCAGGCAATTGGGATTTATTCGTTCGTACTGATCGTCCGCATACTGCTGACCTGGTTTCCCAATGTCGACTGGTCAAATCCAATACTAAGCAGCATCAGCTCAATCACTGACCCATACCTCAATATCTTTCGAGGTTTGATTCCTCCCATAGGTGGCATAGATCTCTCTGCGATCCTGGCAATATTTGCCCTGCAAATCATGCAGGGATTGCTTACAAACACTTCTCAACTCGCTTTTAATGCTGGAATGAGCTATTACAGCTGATCTAGCGGGTACTCCGCAGGGATCACGGCCTTGGTTCCCCATAAAAGGCCAGGCTCTACAGCTTGTTCAAGCGGTAGCAGCTCATCATCGTCTCCAGCACGAGTACGAACAGGAGCATTGAATCCCTTTACCTTTGCACCCTTCACTTGTAAAGGCTCTGGAGTTCCTGCCGGAATCGCCAACCGCACTGCAAAAGTACTTACGCCAGGTTGGACGTCGCCAATAGAACCAACGCGAGAACGGTTTGGCAAAACAGGTTCACCACTTGGATCCAAGATCTGAGCAAAAACATCACTATCAATCACGGCAGAATTGCCTGGATTGGTCACCTCACCTGAAAGTACATAGCAACTGGCACCGATAGGCCTAGTGAGGATTGGCTGCGCACCTGGATCCTTTTGATCACAAGCATCGATACTCAACTGATCCACACTGAGGGTTGCCGCTAAGGCTTGATCACTGAAAACCAGATTAAAAACCAGTAAAACTGCACTGAGCACTACCTTTAAGATGGAGCTTTGCAAAAAATTCTTCTTCATCGTTGATCACCGCTCCCTGAGATCTGGCCACGTGATGCCCTGCTTGCCAGCTTATCGAGATTGGCTTGTGCCACATCTTCTAAATCAAAGCCCAGCTCACTAGCCAACTGGGCTACATACCAAAGCACATCTCCCAACTCAAGCTTGATTGCTTGGCGCGTATCCAGGTCAAAAACACCTTGTTGATCGCGAAGGACCTTCTTGACCTTGTCCGCGACTTCGCCTGCCTCACCTGTGAGCCCAAGGGTTGGATAAATCGGGTTCTGACCCACATTCGGATAACGGGCCGTAGCTCGAGCTCCATGCTGGTAATGATTAATGTCCATAGAAAATCATTGGCAACGCTGTCAATAACTACGTTTTGAGGCCTGGATGGTAGTTTCCGCGATGTTTCAGGTCCCGTTGATGGCCCAGATCGATCTGACACGACGGACCAAAATCGTTGCCACCATAGGTCCGGCAACCGAGACCGCCGAACGAATCCGAGAACTCGTTCAGGTAGGTGCTACCACCTTCCGGCTGAATTTCTCACACGGCGACCATGACGAGCACGCCAAGCGCATCTCCACCATCCGCCAGGTCTCTGATGAATTGGGGATGCACATTGGCATTCTTCAAGACTTGCAAGGCCCCAAAATTCGCCTGGGTCGTTTTGATAAGGGGCCTATCACTTTGGCCAATGGCGATCCCTTCGCACTGACCTCCAAACAAGTTCAATGCAATCAGTCAGTGGCAACCGTCACTTACGACAAGCTTGCAGACGAAGTCACGACCGGCAGTCGAATCTTGCTTGATGACGGTCGAGTGGAGATGAAAGTCGTAAAAATCGATCAAAGCGAACAAACCTTGCACTGCATCGTCACAGTGGGAGGGGTGCTCTCAAATAACAAGGGAGTGAACTTCCCTGATGTACAGCTATCGGTTCGCGCCCTTACAGAGAAAGATCGCCAAGATCTCGCCTTTGGACTCCAGCAAGGGGTGGACTGGGTCGCACTGAGCTTTGTGCGCAACCCTTCGGACATGAAAGAGATCCGCAAACTCATCGGGGATCATGGGCACAGCACCCCAGTGATCGCGAAGATCGAGAAATTTGAGGCGATTGATCAAATCGATTCAATCCTTCCTCTCTGTGATGGAGTCATGGTTGCAAGGGGGGACCTAGGCGTTGAGATGCCAGCAGAAGAGGTGCCTCTACTGCAAAAGGATTTGATTCGCAAGGCCAACAGCCTTGGAATTCCAATCATCACAGCCACCCAAATGCTCGACTCGATGGCCTCGAGCCCGAGGCCCACCAGAGCAGAAGTGAGTGATGTAGCAAATGCGATCCTTGATGGTACTGATGCAGTGATGCTCTCGAACGAAACCGCTGTAGGAGACTATCCAGTGGAGGCGGTTCAAACGATGGCCACCATTGCCAGACGGATTGAACGGGACTATCCACAGCGTCCAATCGAAACTTATCTTGCCAGCACCATTTCCAACGCGATTAGTTCAGCCGTAAGCAGCATCGCCAGTCATCTCAACGCGGCAGCAATCGTGCCACTAACTGAAAGTGGTGCCACTGCCCACAACGTCAGCAAATTCCGCCCAGCAGCGCCAATTTTGGCCGTAACCAACGAATTGGCTGTAGCAAGAAAACTTCAATTGGCATGGGGTGTCACCCCACTGCTTGTCCCAACCCAGAAAAGCACCACTGCAACCTTCAGTGCTGCAATTGCTGTTGCCCAGGAATTGGGTCTTCTCAAAGAAGGAGATCTAACAATTCAAACTGCAGGAACCCTTGCTGGCGTGAGCGGGTCCACAGATCTTGTCAAAGTAGGAATTGTCAGTGCAGTGCTTGGCCAAGGGGTCGGTATTGGCAATGGAACCGTTAGCGGCAAGGTCAGATTTGCTTTCTCCCCAAACGACTCAACAAAAATTGAACCAGGGGAGATTCTGGTCATTCATGAAACAAGCGATGACTATCTGGATGCAATAAGAAAGTCTGCAGGAGTGATTACAGAACAAGAAGGAGAGGAATCCCACGCAGCCATGATCTCAAAACGCCTAGGGATTCCGTTCATCATTGGGATAGCACATGCCACGAGAAACCTGCTTGAAGGAGAGGTGGTAACAATGCAGCTCAGTAATGGCAAAGTTCATCGTGGCACAGGCGGCAAGCTGCCAATGAAGCTCGACTCAATGCTCTGAGGGTTCATGAATAGCTCACTTCCGCTCATCGAAACGGTGAGCATGGCGTTCTCAACCCTTAAAGCCAATCGCCTACGGAGTCTCCTGACAATGCTCGGCATTGTGATCGGCAATGCTTCTGTCATCACCCTGGTAGGAGTTGGCAGGGGGGCTCAGAATCTGGCTGAGTCTCAACTAAGCAACCTGGGCGCCAATGTGTTGTTTGTGGTGCCTGGCAACAACGACACTCGTCGTCGCGGGGTGGCCTTTCCGCGAAATCTCGTGATCGAAGATTCAGATGCAATCGCTGAGCAAGTTCCAAGCGTGAAAGAAGTTGCCCCGCAGATCAGCTCAAGCGAGGTGATTCAAGCGGGTGCCCAAAGTGCTACGAGTTCAATCTCTGGGGTGACCCCAGCGTTTCTACCAGTGCGCAACTTCGAAGTAGCTCGTGGAAGATTTATTAGTGATCTTGATCTTCGTAGCGCACGCAAAGTGGTTGTGATTGGTCCCGACCTTGTCAACAAACTCTTTCCAACGAGTGCGGCAGTCGGTAAGACACTACGAATTAAGGATCAATCCTTTGAAGTGATCGGTGTAATGGCTCCTAAAGGCGCGGTGTTTGGAAACAATCAAGATGAAAACGCTTACATTCCGCTCACAACAATGGTGAGCCGGCTCACGGGCAGAGATCCAACCTATGGCGTCAGCCTTAGTTTTATCAGTGTGGAAGCCAAGAATGAAGAAAGCACGGGGGCTGCAAAATTCCAGATCACCAACTTGCTCCGTCAACGACATCGAATCCTGCGAGATGACGACTTTGCAGTTCGATCACAGAAAGATGCCCTCAGCATCGTCAACACAATCACCGGAGGACTAACCCTCATGTTGGCAGCAATCGGTGGGATATCGCTGCTAGTAGGAGGAATCGGAATCATGAATATCATGCTGGTTGCGGTCAGTGAACGCACTGAGGAAATCGGACTAAGGAAGGCCCTAGGAGCTCGTAATAGCGATGTATTGAGCCAATTCCTGATCGAATCACTCGTTCTTGCAAGCTTTGGTGGCGTCATCGGCACAGCTGTAGGTATTGGCGCCGTCACAACAATCGGAGTTTTGACCCCTCTCCCGGCATCAATCGGAATAAGCGTCGTTCTAATCACAGTCACTCTCTCTGGATCAATTGGTTTGATCTTCGGTGTTTTGCCCGCCAGACGTGCAGCAAGACTTGACCCAATCGTTGCCCTCCGACGCTTGTAAATCCTTTTTGATTTTCAGAGAATAGGCAAAGCTAAAAGGTGATAGCAATCACAACTCCCCAGCTGCGAAAACAATGAATTCAAGCGCCTAACGCAAGCAAAGCAGGTTGATGGGGATTGATGACTGAATCAGCCAACGGGTTCTTTCTCTAAAAAACGGTTTTTAGCTCAAAGATTTTGGTTGCTCAAAGCAGCATCTAAAGCGGAAGTGGGAATCTGAGCTCAAAAGCTGAGGACGATGGTGCCTGAAGAAGATCTAGCAACCAACGACCTAACCATCGACACCGTTACAGTCAGTGAACCATCCTCTAGCAGATGAATCAACGCTGGCGTCTCATTGCTCTCTGGTTGCTGCCCATCGGTGTTGCCTTACTGCTCGCCTGGCAAATTTTAGGAAATGGCAAGCTCACAGGAGAGCGGCCGAGTAACACCACTCTGGCTCCGCGCAATGCTGCGGTTACGCGGATGAGCTACGGCCGCTTCCTCGACTATGTGGAAGCAGGAAGGGTCACAGCCGTGGACATTTACGACGGTGGACGGAATGCAGTAGTTGAAGCCGTAGATCCCGAACTCGACAATCGCGTACAAAGATTAAGAGTTGATCTCCCCGGTCTTGCCCCAGAGTTAATCAATACACTCAAAAACGAGGGGATCAGTTTCGATATTCATCCTGCTCGTACCACTCCGCCGGCGCTTGGCTTATTAGGCAATCTCCTCTTCCCGCTGCTCCTCATTGGCGGCCTAATTCTGCTGGCCCGTCGATCCAGCTCAATGCCTGGCGGCCCCGGGCAGGCAATGCAGTTCGGTAAGACAAAAGCCCGCTTCGCAATGGAAGCTGAAACTGGAGTCAAGTTTGATGATGTTGCAGGTGTAAGTGAAGCAAAACAGGATCTTGAGGAAGTGGTGACATTCCTGAAGAAACCCGAACGCTTCACCTCGGTAGGTGCTCAAATTCCAAGAGGTGTTCTGCTGGTAGGGCCTCCAGGTACTGGCAAAACCCTGCTTGCTAAAGCAATTGCAGGAGAAGCAGGTGTTCCCTTCTTCTCACTCTCTGGTTCGGAATTTGTAGAAATGTTCGTTGGTGTCGGCGCGAGTCGAGTCCGAGATTTATTCAAGCGGGCAAAAGAGAACACACCCTGCCTAATCTTTATTGATGAAATTGATGCCGTAGGCCGACAACGTGGTGCCGGAATAGGTGGCGGGAATGATGAGCGAGAACAAACTCTCAACCAACTCTTAACAGAAATGGACGGATTTGAAGGCAATAGCGGAATCATCATTATTGCAGCAACAAACCGTCCTGATGTACTGGATTCTGCGCTGATGCGACCAGGGCGTTTTGACAGACAAGTCAGTGTGGATTCACCAGATATCAAAGGAAGACTTGCAATTCTTGAAGTGCACGCACGTGACAAGAAACTTGAAGAAGATCTTTCCTTAAAGAATGTAGCCCGACGCACACCTGGATTCACCGGGGCAGACCTTGCCAACCTACTTAATGAGGCGGCAATCCTCACAGCTCGACGTCGTAAAAAGGCTATCAGCCTTGATGAAATTGACGATGCCGTTGACAGAATCATCGCGGGCATGGAAGGGCGCCCACTCACTGATGGACGTAGCAAGAGATTGATCGCATACCACGAAGTTGGGCATGCACTAATAGGAACATTAGTTAAAGATCATGACCCTGTCCAAAAAGTGACTCTGATACCACGAGGTCAGGCTCAGGGTCTGACATGGTTTTCTCCGGATGAAGAGCAAATGCTGGTGACTCGTGCCCAACTCAAGGCTCGAATCATGGGAGCACTAGGAGGCAGGGCAGCAGAAGATGTTGTTTTTGGCGATGCAGAGATCACAACAGGTGCAGGTGGTGACATCCAGCAGGTTGCATCCATGGCACGCCAAATGGTGACACGTTTTGGCATGAGCGATTTAGGACCAGTCGCTCTGGAGAGCGGAAATCAAGAAGTATTTATTGGACGTGACCTGATGACTCGAAGCGAGATCTCAGATGCAATATCCCGCCAAATAGACGAGGCAGTTCGGGAAATGGTTAAGCATTGCTATAGCGAAACTGTAAAAATCGTCAAGCAACATCGTGAAGCTATGGATAGACTCGTTGAAATCCTCATCGAGAAGGAAACCATAGACGGAGAAGAATTCCTTTCAGTAGTAGCAGAATTTACATCTGTTCCAGAGAAGGAAAGAAGCATACCTATCATTCAGGGCTAATAGAACTAGCAGCTAAATAATAATCATTCAAGAAACCAAGCATCAGCGAATAGATCCTTGCAATGCATGGCTCCTAATTGTAAGAGGAAATCTTTATTTTTAGAATAAAAAGGATTTTGATAGCAAGCTTAGGCAGGAAAACTATTTTTTATAATTATGAACAAATCAATCGATTCCTTCAGGGTAAATCGATTGATAAATATCTATTAGAAACTATTTTGCCATGCAATCCTTACCTATCACAAGGCAGCCTTGTCAATTGACTGAATGAACGGGACGCTTATCGATCACACTATCGACAAGTCCATAACCAACAGCTTCTGTGGGAGACATGAAAAAGTCTCGGTCGGTATCTTCTTGAATTCTCTCTAGAGGTTGACCTGTACGATCTGCTAATACACGGTTCAATCGATCCTTAAGGAAGAGAATCTCATCAGCCTGAATACGAATATCACTCGCTTGCCCTCTGGCACCACCAAGCGGCTGATGAATCATAATTCTAGAATGTTGCAAACTGCTGCGTTTACCCATTGCTCCCGCGCAGAGAAGGAACGCTCCCATACTTGCTGCAAGCCCTACACATACGGTTTGAACATCTGGCTTGACATGCTGCATCGTGTCAAATATTCCAAGCCCATCATATACTGAACCTCCTGGTGAATTGATATACAAATAGATATCTTTTTCAGGATCTTCCGCCTCTAAGAATAACATCTGAGCGACAATTCGATTTGCCGAATCGCTTGTCACAGGCTCGCCAAGAAAGATGATCCGTTCACGCAAGAGGCGCGAATAAATATCGAAGGCCCTTTCCCCACGGCCCGACTCTTCTATCACAATCGGGATCATGCTGCTCTGCTCGGTTTTCACGATCTTAACGGCGCCGTGAGCAGCGCTATGGTCAGTTGCGAAAAGGTGGGGAAAGCACTTGAGTGACCGAAAGACCATTGCTGACAGCAAACGTGCGTTTAATCATGATTTCCCTCATGTCATCCCCTCGCTGTACAGACGTACAACAGATGAACTTCTTGTCGAGCTGCATCTCCTAAGCCACCAGAAGCATTTCCACCCTGACGCGCTCTTTGCTATTGGCCTTAACCAAGTTTTTGATGTCTTCACCCGTGGTTACCGACCAGAAGCTCACGTCAAGACCTTGTTCGATGCACTATGTCGAAGCTGCGGCTTCGACCCAAATGCTTTGCGCAAGCAGGCCCAAAAAACTCTTGAGTCGGTCCGTGGTCACGATCTTGAGGAGGTCCAAGGATGGATCCAACAACAAGGCAAAGGGGCTCCTGAAGCTCTCGCCCAGGCATTGCGTAATACTGGCAGCACCTCCTTTCATTACACACGCCTAATGGCTGTGGGGTTGCTCAGCCTTCTCACATCTGTCCAAGGTGATGAAACCTCTGATCCTGAAAAACTGAGCCAAATCGCCCATGAACTAAGTGAATCAGTTGGATTCTCCAAAGCCAGAGTTGAAAAAGATCTGAACCTCTACAAGTCCAACCTCGAGAAGATGGCCCAGGCTGTAGAACTAACTGAACAAATTCTTGAATCTGAACGTCGCAAGCGGGAACAAAAGGAATCTGCAAAACTCAACACTGGACCATCAGACCAAATGTCTCAGGGAGTTGAAGCTTGTTCCAATATCAGCTGACCTGACATCCACCACCAGTCTGTTTTCTTGAGTTTGGCACCCCGCAAATAACTTAGGTTCATCGTTAACAAATTAGCCTGTTTTACGGGGGCTGGCCAGAATCCATTAAGTAAACCTAAACGATACAAACCAGCTGTATCAGCAGACAGTTTCATGACCTCAGGATGGACTAGTTCGATAGGCTTATTAGAGATTTCAGTCAGCATGGGTGAGTCGCCAAGAGCAATGCCAAAACGGATAGGTTTTCCATTTTGTTTTTGCCAAACCCACCCACCAACAACTCTCTCACCATCCGAGTAAGTTTGGCGCCAGAGCGTAAGGCCTGAGAAGGCAACATCAGTATTTTGATCTTTTTGGACAACAGTTTTATCTTCTTTAATGAATTCTCGCGCCTCCAGATGTTGACTAACAGTATCGATGACTTGTTGCCATCGTGAGGAGCCTTCTGGTAGTTCAAGTTGGATTTGAATGCTGGCTTGAAAAGGGCCTTTAGGTTGCTTGCCTAAGCTAAAATCAAGTGGTAATGATGCGACTCTCAACCTTAATTGCTGATTTATGCCATAGTTCTTATCAAGGGAATCCTGAATAATCTGCTTAGAAAGCAAACTGCCAAAAAGCAAGTCCATACTCTTCACTTGCATATTCAGGAGAGCCTGATCTGTATCAGGTCTCGCTGCTAATTTGATAGCCATAGGGCGATACTGAAAAGGGCTGGCATCGATGCCAACTGGAGCCAAACCAAAAGGACGATAACCAACAACTCCTTGCCATTTGAGTTGATTACGGTCCAATCGCAATGACAAACATCCATGGCGTGAAATCTGCAGGAGAGGTGCCATGGCTCCACTCACTGAAGCCAAGCCATCGGGACTCCAGGTCACCGCTGGCCCATGTTGTAGAACGGAATTGCAAAAACGCTGTAAAGACGATTGACCAGCAGAAGAATGGACAAATCCTTCATCAAGGCTTTGGAGTAGCTGTTGACGATGCAAGCCATCTGAAGCGATGACAACCATGTCATCAAGACGCTTAAAAGCAATGCTTGAATTAACACTCATCGGCCAAAGGATTTCTGGCAGAAGCAAATAAGCCTCGCCATCATTTGCCCACGCCTGCCACCAGAGACCCCGACCCTGACGTCGCCAAAGCTCCTTGGCCAGGTTCATCCCAAGGCGGTCCTGCCATAGACGCGGGGCTTGGCGTTGCGGATCTCCTCGAAAACTCTGGATCAACGTCATCTCTGTCATCAACCGAGCAAGTGTCCCTAACCTGTCTGTACGGCTTGACGACAGATGCCCCTTTAAAAGCAGGAGAACGATCGTTGGGATCAAAAGCAGCGAGAAAATCCCCGCCGAACTGACAGGAAAGCGACAAGGGATGTAGACAATCGTCTTCAGCCTTAAAAGGCCTAGGGAATGCTGAGACATCCAATCACCCTTTCCCTATGGAAGCTGGGGGTCAACCTTTCTCATTTGTCTTTTTGCGACGACGACGATCAAGCCGATCAATGACTGAAAGATAGACAACCGAAATGGTCACAAAGGCCAAAAGGATGACAGCTGCTCCAGCGAGAAGCTGATTTGTCCCTAGGCTTTGGAAAGCCTCAGGCACCTCAGAAGTTCAGTGAACCGTCGCCATTACGTCCCCACACGACCATGGCGATAGAGAAACTGAACACAGCCGCCAGTGAGGCCCAGGCGAGAGTGAACAACATAGAAGACGCAATTCAGATTGACTTAGCCTGTTAAGGCTTCAACCATTTTACACGTCAAAGCCTTTCATCAGTCATGACGTTCGCGACTCCTGGTACTACGCCACTTCTTGAACGTGCCAAGCAAACTCAGAGGTATCCGCAAGCCCGCGTGATCGTGCTCAACGATGATGTAAACACCTTTCAGCACGTTGTCGATTGTCTGCGAAGGATCATTCCAGGCATGAGCGAGGAGAGAGCCTGGAATCTTGCGCATCAAATCGACGGTCAAGGTTCAGCTGAGGTCTGGTGTGGGCCACTTGAGCAGGCCGAGCTCTATCACCAGCAACTGTCTGGGGAGGGGCTAACGATGGCACCACTTGAACGGTGCTGAAACAGGGCAAAACTGATCAACGTTCAATACAGCACAGTGAACTTGTTCCTTTTTGCAAGACTGATAAAAGGCTCGTCGAGCAGCAACGGCAAAAATATTGAGGGCTCAATGCCTAGGGGAATGTGCATTGAAAAAATCTTTGAAGCGTTAATATAATAAATTACGATTGATCAACTTAAAAGTAACAGATCCTGCCATAAAAAGAAAAGTATCGACAACCCAAAGAACATTGATAATTCAACTTCCATAAGCAAATACAAGGAAAATCAGTAAAGACTCATTTTTAAAAATCTAAAGATGATAATGCTCTAATGGCACCATAACCCATGGCTCGATAGCCATCAACAAATAGTGAAATAAATCAAACTCTCTGAGCACAAAATACTAACTTTGGCAATTAAAAGCCGAGTCACGCTTAAAAGCTAAATCGTAATATAGTTGTTGAGGGATTGCTCAAAGGAAGAACTATCCTTAACTTTTGGATTTATAATATACCCAGAATATATCTGGGCTTTGAATGAACATACTAGCAAGAGCGAGGAAAATGAAATCGAGCCTATAGACTCAATTAAAAGGGTTAGACCCCGCTCCCTTACATAGAACACAACCACGCCAGGGTGGATAGACAACGGGTGAATCTCTTCGCCATAAACCTTGCGGGGAGGGCTTTGCCTGGGAGCAAAAGTAGACTGATTGGGTTCGAAACCACCGCAAGCAAAAATAAAGGATTTAAGTATCGCGTCTCAAACAGAGCTGCTTTCTTCTTGAAACTTTGGCTAGTTTCAATCAATTACAGCGAAAAAGTTGCGATGGGCCGAGTTGTAATCACGCACAGCACCTACGTAGAGGGTCTCATTCCTTGGTTGAAGGCACTTTCAGAGGAGAAGAACATTCAAACGATTACACCAGCCGTCATCCGACGCGTCAAAGGTCATTGTCCAGAACTTCGCCTCAGAATTACAACGCCGATCAAGGGTGGTTTCAAACTGGTTGCCAGACTTGGCAGCTCAGCTCAGGAGGTTTTTGTAGTCACCAAACTGGACGAAGCATCATTATTGAAACGACTTAATCACAGCCGTCCTGGCGTTCAAAAGAGGTGAACCGCCATGCCGTGCGAGCCCCAGTGTTCGACCTGGAAGAACCAGAAGGGGAAGCAAAGTGGGGCTTCGTTTCCGGAAGCAAGTCCGGTCTACGTCACCTTCACGACAGTCTCCCCAAATCGAAAGAGAGTCAGATCAGAGCACTAGAAAAAGGCCGTCACCAACACAGCAGTTCAAGCAGAATTTAAGCGCAAACGGTGTCCTGCGTCGGCCAGATTGAGCGAATATGCTTTAAGGCAGTTTCCGCCTCGAGCTGACGGCTGGGCGCATCAACACCATGAAGCAGCACGGTCACATGACCGAGCTTGCGTCCTGGAGTTTCACAATCTTTTCCATACCAGTGCAAATGGAAGCGATCACAACTACGCAGCTTCGCTAGGCGCTCATCTAGAGAGGACTCAGCCCCTTTTTGCAAACCTAGAAGGTTCACCATTAAAGCGCCAGGTGAATGGAGATAGGTTGCAGGCACTGGCAAGCCCGCCGCGATACAAAGTTGTTGATCAAACTGGCTGCTGCTGCAGGCTTCGATCGAAAAATGTGCGGAATTATGAGTGCGAGGTGCAACTTCATTGACCTGTAGTCCCTCTGGTCCGTAGAAAAATTCAACAGCAAGCACGCCCACGTAATTGAGCTCTGTTAGAAGAGAAGCTGCCATGTTGTAGGCCATCATTTCCACAGCATGATCAACACTCGCAGGTGCAATCACCCAATCACACACCTGTTGGAACTGATGAGTCTCAGCAAGTGGCAGGCTACGAACACGGCCCTGAGCATCTCGACTAACAACAATGGCTAATTCCTTTTCGAACGCCACCCAGCTCTCAAGCAGCCATTGAGTTGGATCCACTGAGCGCAGAAGTTGCGATAAATCCTCGACACTCTTGAGAACCTTGGTTCCTTTGCCGTCATATCCCCACCGGCTTGACTTGGCCATCACCGGAAAGTTCCACTCCGTAGGAAGCTCGGGCTGATCAAAAGAAATCGAACTCAGCAAAGTCCAATCAGGGCTAGGAAGATCAAGCTCACGAAGCAACTGACGCTGCGAGATTTTGTCGACCAATGGAGCAAGCGCAGTAAGAGACGGAGAAAAACACACCCCTTGTTGTTCAAGGGGAATCAGAGCTTCAATATCGACCCATTCGTTCTCAAACGTGACGCCACAACAGCCCTGCACGAGCTTGCTAGTAGCTTCTACATCCACTGGGTCGGCCAAGACAAGTCGAGTTGCTTCAACAGCAGCTGGATCGATGGCCGATCCCGACTGCACGACAACATCCACAGCGCGTCTTTTTGCTGCTTGCGCCAACATCTGAGCCAACTGACCACCACCGACGACCCCAATCATTGGGCTTGTAACGCTGCTCATGCAGAGAGAATCAACCACGCAATCCTGCAAGCATTGCATCCCAACAAAATAGAAATTTCAGAGCAAGCCCTGATCGCCAGCGAAGGTCAAACGCACAGCAGTGAGCAACAAGACCAAAAGGAAAAGCGCCAAGCCCACCGTGCAGGCATAACTGATCTCAAGCTCAGCAAACGCCTGGTCGTAAACGTAGTAAACAAGGGTTCGAGTGGTATCGGCGGGTCCCCCCTGAGTCATCAAGAACACTTCTTCGAACACTTTTGTGGCCGCAATCGATGAGACCACCGCAACCAAGGTCACGTAAGGCCGCAACAACGGAAGTGTGATGTCGATGTGTTTGCGCAGGCCATCACTGCCATCAAGTTCGGCTGCCTCATAAAGCTCTTTAGGAATTCCTTGGAGCCCAGCAAGAAATATCACCATGTAATAACCAAGCCCCTTCCACAGGGTTACCAGCATCACTGCCGGGAGTGCCAAGAATGGATTCGTGAGAAAGCCGATCGGCACGAAATCTGTGCCAACAAAGGCGGAAAGCCAGCCATTGATAAGACCGTTCTCTGCATAAAGCCAACGGAATGCGATGGCCGCAACCACAATCGACACGAGCACGGGTGTGTAGAACGCACCGCGTAAAAAATGAATACCTGGTAATGAGCGGTTCAACAACACCGCCAGTGCAAGAGAACCCAAAACAATCGGTGGAACCACCCCAATCAGGTAGATCAAAGTATTGATCAGCACCTTAAAAAACATCGGATCACCAGCAAGACGTCGCAGGTTGGCCAAACCCACAAAGACAAGGGGTTCTGTAACGTCGAGACCTGTTTTGGTGAAGCTCATCACAAGAGCCATCAGCGCTGGTATCAGCACCGACAAGCTGAGCAGGACGAGCGCAGGCAAGAGGAATACCCATGCCGCGAGAGTGGTCCGCCAAGACTGTCGTAATCCCCGAAACAGAGGGCCAGCCATCACCACAATGCCTGTACTGACAGGAGATTACGTGGGAGCGTTTGATACCACCCGGCAAACTGAGATCAGCAGACTTGCTCTTTCATGTCCGCTTTCGTGAATATCGACGCCCAACGCATCCCCGTAGCACTGAGCCACCAGCCCTACGAGGTGGTCATTGGGGGTGAAGGCTTGCGGGGTGTTGGTAAGGAGCTTCGCCGTGCTGGGCTGAAAGAGGGCATCAAGGTATTGGTTGTAAGCAATGCTGATGTTGCTGAGCCATATGGTGATCTTTGCCTCCAAAGCCTTAGGGAGAGCGGTTACAGGCCCACTCTGCTGGTGATCGAGGCCGGAGAAGATCAAAAGACGCCAGTGAGCGTGGCGTTAATTCACGATGCAGCCTATAAAGCAAAGCTAGAAAGAGGATCCTTGATGGTTGCTCTTGGCGGTGGGGTCGTGGGCGACATGACTGGATTTGCAGCAGCCACTTGGCTAAGAGGTATCTCAGTTGTGCAACTTCCTACAACCCTTCTGGCAATGGTGGATGCCGCGATTGGTGGCAAGACAGGCGTCAATCACCCGGGCGGGAAAAATCTGATCGGAGCATTTCACCAACCAAGGCTTGTATTAATCGATCCCTCAACTCTGAAAACATTGCCGGAACGTGAATTGCGGGCAGGGATGGCCGAGGTGATCAAATACGGTGTGATCGGTGATTCAGCACTTTTTCAACTCCTAGAAGACATTCAAGAACTGAACACACCATCACAACTCAATCAAGACCTTCTGGAGAAAATTCTCGAACGTTCAGCACTCGCGAAGTCGAGAGTGGTGAGCTCAGATGAACGAGAGGGCGGGCTGCGCGCCATCCTTAACTACGGGCACACCTTCGGGCATGTGGTGGAAACGCTCTGCGGCTATGGAACCTGGCTGCATGGTGAAGCTGTCGCCATCGGCATGGTGGCCGTTGGGGAGCTGGCGGTGTTGCGACAGAGCTGGAACAGGGATGATGCCAACAGGCAAAAGTCTCTGATCGCAAAGGCAGGTCTGCCGATTGCTTGGCCCAAGCTTGATCCAGAGGAGGTGCTGTATACCCTGCAAGGGGATAAAAAGGTCAAAGATGGAAAGCTTCGCTTTGTGATTCCCACCGGCATTGGCAACGTCGAAATCAAAAATGACGTAAGCAGAGAAGAAATCCGAAAATGCCTATCAGAGCTCAGCTAACTGGTTCCTCTAGGAACCGGCAGCGAAATTCACTGACCTCGGCATCAACAGAAGGTTTGGGCCTCAACTCAAATGCCAACCAACGAAACTCTCCCAAACCGGCTGGATCAACAAGACGCAACAGTGCTTCCCTTCTATTGAGGGCAGCAGAGAGCTGACTGGTAGGAAGACTTTGGAGAGCATGAAGCCTCTCTGCCAAGCCAAGTGCCAAGAGTGCTTGCCCCTGTCGAGACTCACCGAGAAAGGTCCAACCCTGCTGTTCGGCCTGGTGTTGAAGAGTTTCGATACACAGATGTGCAGTGAGATCCCACAGACCGGGATCTTGAAGTAATGCGCCACTAGCTCTCTGCTGGCGATAAGCCATCAGAGTTCCGCAGGGTCTCATCGCGCTGTAATAACGACGGGCCTCGAGGGCATAATCGATGATTAGTAAGGGGCCGTAAAGCAGAGCAGAGGCAGCCTGACTCAACCACGATTTCAGTTCACAATGCCATTCACTGCACCAACCATCAGCAGCATCAGGAGGGGGAATCTGAATGCCCCAAAACATTCGGGCCTCAGTTAAAGCTGAATGCAAAGCATCTGTAAGAGAAAGCTCAGTGAAGCGAAGCTGCGCAACCGAATCGACGTTCTCAAGACAAACACCCTGACGCCATAAACGTTGATCGCGCCACACCAACCGCTCCACCGGCAGAGCATCCAACATTTCATGAGCAAGCATCACGCCGATAGCGGGAGCTTGAGCCAACTCATCAAGACTTCGCCAGTGAATCGGCACAGTGGTAACAGATTTCAGTCGCTCTCGTTGTCGCTGGGCCATGGCCTTATTGCTCTCCACCAAAACCAGTTCCAGTCTTGGTATCAGCGCTGGGCAAAGATCCTCCAGGGCGGAGATCAGATCAGCACTTAAATCGCCTTCACCAGGACCCACCTCTATCAACGATAGAGGCCTTCCCTTGTCAACACGCTGCTGAAGTTGCTGGAACCAATCAGCCAGTTGCATGGCCAAAAGTTGAGCAAAGTCAGCGCCTAAGGAAGGAGAAGTCGCGAAATCACCCTGGCGACCAATATGAAGCTGACCGGAGGCATAGGCCCCATAGACCTGGTCATGCAAGGCCCAGTCCATGTACTGATAGAAGCTGATGCTTCCTCCCGCCTGAACTATTCGATTGGCCAACCAAGCTGGACAAGGCACAGAGCAGAGATCCATTAGAGAGAATGCCTGTCACTGAGACAAGCCCATGGGAGCACATCAGAGGCAAAGACCCTTTAAAAGCCTGCTGGCATGTTTGATTTGCTTGCTGTGTTGCGCAGGATCGGTTTACGCCTATGACAACCCTGAACTACTTCCCCAGCAGCAAACACCAGTGATTGATCTGGCGAAGGTCTTCAGCGAAGGCCAACTCACCAACCTGGAAAAATCACTAGACGATTTTGAAACGAGAACAGGCTGGAAATTACGTGTACTGACCCAATATGAAAGAACTCCTGGGCTTGCAGTTCGAGAATACTGGGGGCTTGATGAACGTAGTTTGCTGGTTGTCGCCGACCCACGCGGTGGAAATCTGCTCAACTTCAACGTGGGTGATGCGTTATATGCACTGATGCCTCGTACCTACTGGGTAGAGCTGCAAACCCGCTATGGAAACCAGTTTTACGTGAAGGATCACGGCGAGGACATCGCCATCCTCGATTCACTCAATGCCGTAGAAACCTGTTTGGATCGAGGTGGTTGTCAATTTGTTCCCGGGCTGCCATTGGAGCAATGGTTGTTGACATTCACCACATCACTCATTGGTGGTTTGGTTGCTGGCTTTGCTTCCTACCCCAGGAAAGAAGGTGAACTGATCGCTTGGCCTTGGTTATTGCTCGCTTCCCCGCTGTGGATCATGTTGTTTGGAATCTTCGGGATTGCCCCTGTCGTATCGCGAACTAGCGATCTTCTACCGCTACTGCGCAACGGGCTGGGCTTTTTGGGAGGAGCTGTAGCGGCATACGTTGTTGCTCAAGCAACATTGGGGGGTAGGCAAAAGCGAGAGTCAGAGCCTTAGCTTCAATTGATATCAGCGGCTTTGAATGCTGCAAAGAATTGTGGGGGGGGTGCAGACAGGTCTCCTAGCTGCGTCATTACCAGGTTCAGCAAGATCTTGACGGCGCTGATCCCTAATCGACCTGAGCTGAGCCAAGTTGAACTTGTAGAAACCAAGCAAGCTGGCAAAACGTTTTACAGGCTGACCGTAGTAACTCCTCCCGCTCAGAGTGGGGAATGAAGCCCATTCAGGCGCAAGTTTTGCTGCTAATAGAGGGGTCATAAACCCTGAATCGGTAAGCCCTAAAGCCTTGCGACGTTGAACAAGAAAGAGCGCCCCCTGATCCTGAACTTCTGGACCGAAACCACGCAAACCAAGGCTGCGCGTGACCATGTCCCAGGTAAAAGGCATGAATTGATAAGCCCCTGCAGCTGCACTTGCGTAACGAGAGGAGTAAATGACTCGATTGGGATGTCGATCGAGTGAGGCCATGAGGCCTCCACCAAACATCACTCGATAGCCAAGGTCATGTCCATTCTTCCAGGTACCTTCGGCAAAGCGAATGGTGTTGAGAAGGGCCCGACGTTCCGGGGTGATCACAAATGGCAATGCTGCTGAGGAAACCTCTTCTGGAGTACTTAGCGACTGGGAACGTACTGTTAGCTCAACAGAGGGAATTGAAACAGGGGGAGGGATAGGGATATTGATTACTTGCGCTGCTCCAGTTGCAGTTGCTTGCGCTGCTCCAGCTGCTATTGAGAAAGGGAGAAAACCAGCTGCGACTGCTGAGAGAAGACGATAGACAGTCGATGCGGGAACGATCATTCGTTGCATTCAGAGAACAAAAAACCTTGGACTGGGGGAAGGTTTGGGCAATTCCCAGAAGCGAATGGGAGTTGCCGATGAGCCAAGGGTGACTATTAAACCAAATTATTTAACAATCGGGTTGACTTTGACGAAGCTAGCCCGAAGGGACAGTCCGCGTATGCCGGTGCGCGAATCGTCCACACGTGACAACTGTTCAGTTGGGGGCAAAGATCGCTGAAATCCAAGTTGAAGAATCAGCGTTGTACAAATTGAACGATCTAAGGTTTTTGATTAGTAATTCTGATTAAGCGGCCAGTTCAACTACAGCCCTTGCTGCCGCCATCGATCCATCGACTTCCAGCGGTTGCTGAGCCGCTGGTATCAAGGGTTGATCTAACTCCCATTCTCCAAGCTCGAGGGACTCGCGCTCAAGCAGCCGATGGGCTGCATGACTTTGCAAGCCGTTGATCAGCGCCCTGGACTCTGCAAAGCCTTCTCGAAGAACCACATGGAGACCGACACCCAAGCTGATGGCTTCACAGAAACTGCTGTAACCAGGCTTCCCAAGGTGCCTAGAGCAGTAAGGAAGAGCATCGACAACTCGAATTGACCTGGGTAGATAGAAAACATTGCCAGGTGATTGCTTGCTCAGAAAAGTGCCAACAGATCGTGGTTTGGGCATCAAAAAGAGATGATCAGGCCAGCGTTGGAACAACTCTGAGTCGAGCGCCAAACCCAGCCCGCCAAATCCCACCATCACGATTGGACCTTTAAAAGATTCAAGTTTCTGCTGGAGTCCTAGCGGTAGTGATCGAGGTGAAGACGCAGTTATGCCAAGGCTCTGTTCAGGCAACCCCCAGTCCATTGCAAGAGAGAATGGGCAACGTAACAACTTCTGCCCACGTGAGTATTCAGCTGCCGCAGCTTCAGCGTGGGTAAGAAAAGAATCACCAAGAGGAGCGTAGATCTCATCCCAACCAAAGTTGCCCATCCATACCAAAGGAACGCCAAGCTGATCAGCTAACTCAGCGGCAGCTGGTGGAATGTCAGCAAGTACAAGCACCGACATGTGTTGAGACTGGATCCAAGAGACCTCAGCCGCAATCTGGGCAGGAATGTGTTGTTCAAGTTCCTGCAAAGCCTTGAGAGTGGCTATTTGGTCAATGGCTAAGGCATTCGCCTGAACCATGCCCACATCCCAGCGCAGTTTGCGGTGTTCGAAAGGGACACCTTGGAGCGCAAGGTTGAGGAATTGGAAGTCCACATCCGTGCTCACTACCAAGCGCCATTGCGGCTGAAGGCGATGCAGTTCTATAAGTACAGATGCCTGGCGTGCTGCATGCCCATAGCCATGGCTGCTCAAGCAGAGGTAAATCAGCACTGTTTCACCAATGGTGTTGCTCTTTCAAACAGAATCTGTTCATAAGCCAAGGATGAATCTGGAAGAAACCAACGGTGGCTCACCTGGCTTAGCTGTCCATCAAGAAACTCGACCCAGGAAAAGTGACACAACTGACGACCAGAGGAATCACTGCCACGCCGCGGAACACAAGCAGCATTGAGAAAGACAGTGCCAAAACGATCCTGAACGCAGGTTTGCCGCAAACCTGTTCCGCATTTTAGATCGTGATGCATGTGGCCAAAGACAACCAGATCTGGCACCCGATCCTTACGGATCCGATCAAGGGCCATCGCAAGATCCTGATCACCCCAATCGAGAGCGGGTACTTTCCAATCGCGACCACAAGGGCTTTGAGCATCTGAGCCGAGGCCCGTCGGACCGGAATGAGCCAATATTACTAATGGCCATTGGGATGGTGCCTGTTTAGCAGCGGCCTCAATCCGATCAGCAGATTCACTCGCCGACATTGGGCCAAAGATCGCCTGAACGGCTTTGGCAAGCTGAAACCCACCACCAGCACTACAAGGGCGGGCCCCAACGACAGCAATCGGTGGAGACTGCCATTGGCGCAAACTCCAACCGCAATGACGGTCACCTAATAACGTCAATTGACGTTGGAGGACTTCGCCACTGTGATCACGTCCGTGGTCATGATTACCAAGAATGACAGCTGTCGGCAGAGGAAGCTGTTGTATTGCTTTGACCAACTTGAGATCCCCTTCGCTGAGATCACCTACAAACAGCACAGCGTCTGGCTGAAGTTCAGTCAGTAAATACTGATCATCAGGTGTCCATACACCATGGAGGTCTCCAACGATGGCGAGGCTCTGGTTTAACAGGGCAAATGTCTAGGCTATGGCCATACTGCCCTAGATGGTCCGAATGACCGCTGTTTGCACCGCCAAGACGGTCTCTCCAGTGCCATCAACTAGAAAAGAATTCAAGGGTGCCATTGCTGAGCTACGCAGAGAACTCAATGCCGTGATCCTGGCTCACTACTACCAGGATCCAGAGATACAAGATATCGCCGATTTCATTGGCGACTCCCTGGAACTCTCACGTAGAGCTGCTAGCACAAATGCTGATGTGATCGTGTTCTGCGGGGTGCACTTCATGGCAGAAACAGCAAAGATTCTCAGCCCAGAAAAAATTGTATTGCTACCAGATCTCGAAGCGGGGTGCTCCCTTGCTGATGACTGCCCAGCAGATGAGTTTGCAGCTTTCAGAGACAAGCACCCAGACCACATTGTGGTGAGCTATATCAACTGCACAGCTGCTGTTAAAGCCCAAAGCGATCTCATCTGTACAAGTAGCAACGCTGTAGCACTTGTAAGTCAATTACCCAAAGATCGACCAATCCTATTTGCACCTGATCAAAACCTGGGCAGGTGGGTTGAAAAGCAGAGCGGAAGAAAACTGACGATCTGGCCTGGACGCTGCATGGTGCATGAAACATTCAGCGAAGAAGCTCTGCTGAAACTAAAAATGATGCACCCTGAAGCAAAGGTAATAGCCCATCCTGAGTGCCTAGAAAATCTGCTAGAAATAGCGGATTATGTTGGCTCTACGAGCAAATTACTTGAATTTACAGAGATAAGCCCATGCACAAAGTTTATCGTACTAACAGAGCCAGGCATCCTGCACCAGATGAAACAGAGGATGCCAAACAAAGAATTTATGGATGTTCCAGGTATTGACGGTTGCAGCTGCAATGAATGCCCTTATATGAGACTAAATACACTAGAAAAACTCTGGAGATGCTTAAGCACAATGAAGCCATCAATAGAAATTGAAGAGGGAGTACGTCAAAAGGCGCTTATTCCGATTCAACGCATGTTAAACATGAAAGCAAAATAAATTACTACACGATACAAACAAAATGATTAAGGTCTAAAGGGACAATAAAGATATTAGATATTGAGAATAAATGCGTTTAATGCGTAAACTTAAGCATTGATCCCTTGATTAAATCCCATGGCAATAGGCCACCATTGTTCTATTCGATCTGGAGATCCATACCAGGAGTTCCCAAATAGACCACCATGGGCTGTATGTTCAAGGACTAGTTTTCGTGATTGAAGAAGCAATGCGGAACTAAGCGGTACTAATCCATCCCCAGGCGATTGAGGATCACCTGAGATACTCTGGTAAGAATTTGCTGCGCTACGCTTTGCAAACTGGCTAGCATATGGCGTGTCTAGTAATAAGCGGCCAGCGACTGAAATATAATCGACTTCATGTGAGAAATAACAAGCCGGATAGCGTTTATCAACAAGGGCGCGTAGAGGTGTAGCACGAACAGCTTGATGAGGACTGCCAAGCATCACTAAGCGATTACATCTTAGATGACCTGCATAGACACGACCAGAAAAGGGTTGATCTCCAAGATAGAGACGTAGCATTACACCTCCAGAACTATGACCAATAAGTGTCACCTTTCCGGTATGGGACAGAGACTGAAGATCTTGAACAATTGCATCAACACGATCAAGGAGTCTTCGCCAGCCTATGGCCCATGAAGTGAGCAGCCAATCAAATTTGGATGAAGGTACGACCCTTACAATCGAACCTTGATGGTTCTGAATCCAGCCAGCCAAGGATGCATAGGCCTCATCTGTGATCAAGAAACCGCCAAGGATTAAAACAGGTTGATTAGGATCGACTGGTTGCATGGAGTAACTTAATTAGGGAGAGGAGCAATGATTGAGATAAGGTGCCTGTTGCAAGATGCATAAAAGTATTTAAACAGGTGCAGATAGTATAAAAAATGAAAAGTTAGTAATAATCATGAAAAATCAAAGGTGATCAAAGCTGATCTTGGTAAATACCAAGTGTTACTCCTCCAAATATTAATATAGCGATAAGTAGGGGGAAGATCATAAAGCTCTTATCATTAATTGGTAGTTGCAAAATTATAATCGTAAACCCAACTAAAGCTGAAGTGAAATATCCAATGGCAGAGGAGGTGAGAAGGAAATCTGAGATTGGGAGACTCAAGCCAGGCACGATTAGAATCCTGCGAACAGACTTTAAACCAAAAATCGAAGTTAACATTGTAACAAGTAACATTAGCCCTAGCAAGACCCACCAAAGAGACTGTTGATTATAAAGAAGCCACCATGAATAACAAGACAGCAAAAAGGTTATCGAAGCAATGAGGCGAAAGAAAATAGATTGCTTCATTCTTTCAATTTATAATAAATTACTCTATACGGAAGAGGTTTTTTATTCAAATTCAAATCAAATTTAACAGAGTAGAATCATCG
>NZ_LVHK01000036.1:0-71100 GCF_001631965.1 Prochlorococcus sp. MIT 1303 | reverse complement strand
GTAAGCGCCCACTGACACCTCAAGCTTTCGCCATCAGCATCGCGTGGCCTGCGCTACAGGACTCAGCCCTTCGCGCAGTCCAAAAACATAGCCCATTTCATACCCAGTACGCAATCTTTTCTCAATCGCTCCCATCTCCATAGTTGCTTCCACTGTTGGTCAAGGCTGCCATCACTAGCGTTTGGCAAATGCATTGCATATCAGTCCATGGCCGGACGCTTAAACCAGCAAAACCAGAGGGTTCGTCCCAACTCCAATGAAGACCAGGTGGTGCAGCAGGTCAAGGAGCATTTCGAACGCACGCTGATCGAAGTAGGCGGCACTGTGGCAGGCAGCGTGGCGGCTCTTGAGCATCAGCCCCATAACAAAGCTCTCAATTACGGCGAGGTCTTCCTGCGCGACAACGTGCCCGTGATGATCTACCTGCTCACCCAAAAGCGTTACAAGGAGGTGAAGCAATTCCTCAGCGTTTGCCTAGATCTGCAAAGCACCACATATCAGACACGCGGGGTGTTCCCCACCAGCTTCGTTGAGGAACAAGGCGAGCTCATTGCTGACTATGGCCAGCGCTCAATCGGCAGGATCACCTCTGTGGACGCAAGCCTTTGGTGGCCCATTTTGTGCTGGCTTTATGTCAAGCGCAGCGGTGACAAAAACTTCGGCACCAACCAAAAGGTCCAACGAGGTGTGCAGCTGATGCTCGATCTCGTGCTGCATCCCACCTTCGAGGGCACTCCAGTTCTATTTGTGCAGGATTGCTCATTCATGATTGACCGCCCCATGGATGTTTGGGGGGCACCACTTGAAGTGGAAGTACTGCTCTATGCCTGCCTGCGCAGCTGCATCGAGCTGATGGAACTGAGTCGCAAGAATCATGTCAGTCGGCTTCTCGACCAACGTCTCTTACTGACCCGCCAATGGGTGCATGACCTACGTCAATTCCTGCTCAAGCACTACTGGGTCACCAGCAAGACCATGCAGGTGCTGCGAAGAAGACCCACAGAGCAATACGGCGACAACCAGCACCAAAACGAGTTCAACGTGCAGCCACAGGTCGTTCCCGACTGGCTTCAAGACTGGCTTGAAAACCGGGGTGGCTATCTCATCGGCAACATCCGCACCGGACGACCTGACTTTCGTTTTTACAGTCTCGGAAACTCCCTAGCCTGCCTGTTTGGGTTACTGACCGCCCCACAACAGCGCGCTCTGTTCCGACTGGTGCTTCACAACCGACAGCATCTGATGGCTCAGATGCCAATGCGCATCTGCCATCCACCCATGGAAGGGGCGGAATGGCAGAACAAGACAGGTTCAGACCCGAAAAACTGGCCATGGAGCTATCACAACGGCGGACACTGGCCCAGCCTGCTCTGGTTCTTCGGAGCCTCAATCTTGTTACATGAACGGCGTCATCCTGAGGCCGACGTGCTGCTAATGGGTGAAATGCGCGCCCTACTTGAGGAGTGCTACTGGAGCCAATTAAACCAACTGCCGCGTCAAAAATGGGCCGAATACTTTGATGGACCAACAGGCACCTGGGTAGGGCAGCAGTCAAGGACTTACCAGACCTGGACCATGGTGGGCTTTCTACTTCTCCACCACCTTCTACGCGTCTGCCCCGACGACGTGTTGTGGTTGGATCTCGATGAACTGCTGCCAACTCATGAGGTGGAAGCAACAAAAAACCCGGCGTAAAGCCGGGCCCATAGCAGCAAATCTTGACTTTTAAAAACTATTCAGAACAAACCCAGAGTTAGGGACTTGTCGATGGGAAGACAAGCACCGATGCCGAGATAAATAGTAATCATCGTTCCAAATAGAAAGAAGGCCATCGCAATTGGCCTGCGGAATGGATTCTGATACTTATTAACGTTTTCGATGAAGGGAATCAGCATCAACCCGAGAGGAACAAGGGTCTGCAACACGATGCCAAGCAGCTTATTAGGAACAACCCGAAGAATCTGAAACACCGGATAGAGATACCACTCAGGAAGAATCTCTAGAGGCGTTGCAAAGGGATCTGCTTTATCACCCAACATCGCGGGATCAAGAACAGCAAGACCAACAAGGCAAGCAAACGTGCCCAGAATCACGACTGGGAAGATGTAAAGGAGATCATTCGGCCAAGCAGGCTCACCGTAGTAGTTGTGCCCCATGCCCTTGGCCAGTTTCGCTCTCAATTTTGGATCAGAGAAATCGGGCTTCTTAAGAATGTGCATGGGATTTTGGCCGAATAGTTAGCGAATGAAGTAGGTGCTGAACTGAAATATAAAAAAGTGAAGTGGGATTTGAATCTGAATGATTGACGCTTACTTACAACGGACCTGAAATCCCCTGCTTTCTGATCATCAGGAAATGCATGAGCATGAACACTGCAAGTAGCCAGGGCAGCACAAAGGTGTGAAGGCTATAAAAACGAGTCAGGGTGGACTGCCCGACGCTCTCGCCACCGCGAAGCAATTCGACCATAAAATCTCCAACCACGGGAATAGCAGCAGGCACGCCTGAAACGATCTTCACAGCCCAGTAACCGACTTGATCCCATGGGAGGGAATAACCGGTGACACCAAATGAAACGGTGATCACAGCCATCACAACACCGGTAACCCAGGTGAGCTCTCGCGGACGCTTAAAGCCGCCGGTGAGGTAGACGCGAAAGACGTGCAAGATCAGCATCAACACCATCATCGAGGCGCTCCAGCGATGCACAGAACGAATCAACCAGCCGAAACTGACATCTGACATCAGATAGCTCACAGAGCTATAGGCCTCAGTCACAGTGGGCTTGTAGTAAAAGGTCATCGCGAAACCTGTCGCGAACTGAACCAGGAAGCACACCAGCGTGATTCCGCCTAAGCAGTAGAAAATATTGACGTGTGGAGGCACGTACTTTGAGCTGACATCGTCAGCTATGGCCTGAATCTCAAGACGTTCCTGAAACCAGTCGTAGACAGGTGAGGAGTTCGTCATGCAAATGAGGGTCCGGATTGCGAGAGTCTACTTAACGTCCTGCATGGACAGCACCCGGCATGAAGCCAATGTTGCCGACTACTAACTCCCGATCACATCCGCTGCGGCGCCTATGGCTTGCGTGGCTGAGCCTGGGTCTTGGCATGCTGCTGATGGCGACTCCAGCCATGGCATTGAATGATGCCCAACAACTGGTCGTTGAAAGCTGGCGGCTCGTTAACCAGGGATATCTAGACCCAGCCAAGTTCGATCAGGTGCACTGGCGAAGGCTAAGAGAGCAGGCATTAGAGAAAACAATCAACAGTAGTAACGAGGCCTATGAGGCCATCGAAGCGATGCTGCTTCCACTTGAAGATCCCTACACAAGACTATTGAGACCAGACGACTACACCGCCATAAAAGCCGCCAATTTGGGCAGCGAGATCAACGGCGTTGGTCTACAGCTGGGGGCCCGCGCTGAAGATGGCCAGGTCGTGGTTATCGCTCCGCTTGAAGGATCCCCCGCGGCCGATGCGGGCGTCACAAGCGGCACGGCCCTACTCAGCGTGGATGGCCAGTCTCCACAAGCCCTTGGACTCGAAGCCACAGCTGCAAGGCTGCGGGGAGAAGTGGGCTCACAAGTTGTAGTAAAACTGCAACCCCCAAATGGATCTAGCGAAGAACTCACCCTCGAGCGACGCAGTGTGGACCTCAGGCCAGTACGGACCCGCCGACTGAGGAGTGCTAAACACACCCTGGGCTACCTACGCATCACCCAGTTCAGCGAAGGAGTGCCCGAACAGGTCAAAGAAGCACTTCAGGAACTGTCAGAAAAAGAGATTGAAGGCCTAGTTCTAGATCTGCGCAATAACTCCGGTGGGTTAGTGAGCTCCGGACTAGCTGTAGCGGATGCCTTCCTGAGTGGCTCCCCAATCGTGGAGACACGCAACCGAGAGCGCATTAACGAAGCAATCCCTTCTGCAATTGAAACCCTTTATGACGGTCCGATGGTGACACTGGTCAACGGCGGGACTGCCAGCGCGAGCGAAATTCTGGCTGGTGCCCTCCAAGACAACAGCCGCTCACAGCTGCTTGGCAGCCGCACGTTTGGCAAGGGTCTGATCCAAACACTCACCAACCTGAGCGACGGCAGTGGCCTGGCCGTGACGGTAGCCGGATACATGACTCCAAGCGGCCGAGACATTCAAAACCAGGGCATCGAGCCGGATCGGATTCTGGATCCTCCTGAACCCCTCAATCCTGGAGGGGAAGAAGACCGTTGGTTGCATGATGCTGAACTCTGGATGGAGGCCCAAATCGACCGCGATCAGGATGCCCAGTTAGAAACCACAGAAGATCTTCAGCTCGATAGTGCTGAAGATGTTGAATTCAAAACTCAGCAGAATCGTGATGATCGATGAGTCTGCGCACATATCACGACCCTCTCCATCGCGGCATCACCCTCAATGCCAGCGATGCAGCAGAGGCCATGGTGATGCAGTTGATCGATGCGGCGCCATTCCAGCGGCTGCGCCGCATCCGTCAGCTTGGGCCAGCCTTCCTCACCTTTCATGGAGCTGAGTCCAGTCGCTTCACCCATTCCCTTGGTGTGTTTCATCTCGCACGCCTTGCTCTGGAAAGGTTGCTGCAGTTCGACTCAGGCCTAGAGGAACATCGCGGACTGCTCTATGGAGCGGCCCTACTGCATGACCTCGGCCATGCCCCCCTAAGCCATACCGGAGAAGAAATATTTGGTCTGGACCATGAGACCTGGTCGGCGCGTTTAGTCAGAGAACATCCCACCGTGCGTGAGCCACTTGAGGCCTACGCCCCGGGCACTGCAGATGGAGTAGCCAATCTTCTTGAACGGGGCAGTTCACCCCACAGCGTGATCAAGGCTCTGGTTAGTAGCCAACTGGACTGCGACCGACTCGACTATCTCTTGCGAGACAGCTACAGCACAGGCACCCATTACGGCCAGCTCGACCTCGAGCGAATCCTCTCCGCCCTCACCCTGGCGCCTGATGGAACCATGGCCATTCATCCAAAAGGCCTAATGGCAGTTGAGCACTACCTGGTCGTACGCAACCTGATGTACCGCAGTGTCTATAACCACCGTCTCAATGTTGTTTGCAACTGGCTGCTTGAGCAGGTGGTACGCACCGCTCGCCAACTCGGAGCTGCTCATGTTTGGGCCGACAAGATCATGGCCACCTGGCTCTGGAGCCTCAATCAACTCGACCTCGACACATTCCTCGCCAATGATGACCTGCGCACCGGCTATCACCTCCTGCGTTGGCAAGACGAGGGACCTGCACCTCTAGCCGAACTCTGCAAACGCTTCCTCAATCGCCACCTACTGAAAGCCCTTGCAGTGGAACATCTGAGCCATAGCAACCAGCTAGAGGTCCTCACTCTGACTCGGCAACTAGCTGAACGCCAAGGCTTCGATCCAGCGCTCTGCTGTGGATTACGCCATCAGCAACAGCGCGGTTATCACCCCTACAAAGGAGGGCTGCGTCTTTGGGATGGAAGGCAATTGCGAGCCCTCGAGCAAGCCTCTCCTCTGGTCGCCAGCTTGATTACCCCAGCCGACTCTTCATGGTTGATTTATCCCCGAGAGATTCATGGGGAGCTTCAAGCTGCGCTGGCAACCTAGACGGACTGGCCTAGCGTCCTCATCTGACAAGGGTCTTGGAGATCGAGGTGGGCGAGCCTGAGGCACAACGACTCACACTCCCCTGGTGCCGAGAAGCACATTGGCGAGAAACATTGCCGGCCAAGCTCAATGAACTTGATCCTGGACCCACCGAACTCGATTGCCGCGACTGGCAACTTGGTTGCCGGGACCTGCATCAGCTGATGGAGCTGCTGAACAAAGAAGGAGTGACGCTGACCAGAATTCACGCCAACTTGCGAGAAACCCTTGTCAGCGCTGCTGCTCTGGGTTATCCAACGCATATGGCCTCTCCACAGGGAAACAGCTCCAAAACACGCTCTGGCGATACACAACCCAAGTCCAAGACACCCCAAAAACTGCTCTTCCACCAAGGCACTCTGCGATCAGGAGACCATCTGAGCGCAGAAGGAGACGTGCTGCTACTCGGGGATGTCAACCCCGGCGCACGCATATCAGCTGGAGGCGACGTGATGGTTTGGGGCCGACTCCGCGGCATTGCTCACGCCGGACAGGACGGCGACACCAAAGCAAAAATTGTGGCTCTACAACTCAGGCCACTTCAACTGCGTATTGCCGATGCAGTTGCTCGAGGCCCTGAAGATCAACCCCAACCTGGCTTAGCAGAAGAGGCCCGACTTGAAGCAGGCACAATCATGATCGAGCCTGCTAGGGCTAACAGATTCAACGGTTAATTCTTCAGCCTCAAAAGGCAAACACACATCACGATTAAGCCTCCGGCTAATGCCCCGTTGAACAAAGCCCATTTGTTCCATTGCAAACCTTGGACCATTTCTCTTGGGCCTATTGCCTACGCCACTTAAGCTGACCGAACTTTTCAATGGCCCGTGGCGCCAACGACACGCACCATTCTGATCTGCTCCGGAAAAGGAGGTGTCGGCAAAACCACCCTCACCGCCAACCTGGGTATCGCTCTTGCCAAGCTTGGAGTTCAAACCGTTGTGTTGGATGCCGATTTTGGCTTGCGCAACCTCGATCTCCTGCTGGGCCTGGAGAACCGAATCGTCTACACCGCCCAGGAAGTGCTTTCAGAGAACTGCAGGCTTGATCAGGCATTGGTGAAACACAAGCAGGAGCCAAACCTCTCGCTTCTGCCCGCCGGGAACCCCCGCATGCTCGAGTGGCTCAAACCTGAGGACATGCAACGCATTGGCGCGATGCTGGCCAAGCAATTCGACTATGTATTAATTGATTGTCCCGCGGGGATCGAAGACGGCTTCAAAAATGCTGTTGCTGCCGCCAAGGAAGCAATCGTGATCACAACCCCTGAGGTTTCGGCAGTGCGCGATGCCGACCGTGTCATCGGCTTACTGAACACCCATGGCGTAAGCCCTGTTCAGCTGGTGCTCAACAGGGTGCGTCCAAAGATGATGGCCAATCAAGAGATGCTGGCCGCAGACGACGTGACCGACATCCTGGCGCTGCCCTTGCTTGGTTTAGTTCTAGAGGACGAACAGGTGATTGTGAGCACCAACCGTGGAGAGCCGCTCACCCTCAGTGCCACCAACTCTCCAGCCTCTCGTGCCTACTCCAACATTGCGCGTCGCCTGCAAGGGGAAGATGTTCCTCTGATCGATCCGGCCAAGGAAGGATTGGGACTACGCGAAAAGGTGTGGCGTTTGATGCAAACCAAGATCTTTTGACGTAATGGCAACCACTCTGCGAGACATCCTTGACAAATTGCTGGGCCGCCAACCAGCCAGTGCCAAAACGGCAAGGGAGCGCCTTCAGCTGGTGCTTGCCCATGACCGCAGCGATCTAAGCCCTGAACTGCTCGATCAAATGCGCCGCGAAATCTTTGAGGTCGTTGCCAAGTACGTGGAGATTGACATTGAGGGAGGGGACGTAAGCCTTGAAACCGAAGATCGCATGACGGCCTTAGTGGCTAACTTGCCGATCAAACGTTCCCAAGCCAAGGCTGTCAGTAACCAAGAGAAGGCTGTCATTAACCAAGAGAAGGCTGTCAGCAGCCAAGAGAAGGTTTCCAACAGCCAAGAATCCGTTTCAACTCCTGAAGCAATGGAATAGAGCGGAGAAGAGGGGGAATCCTCAAGGAAATTGCTTTGCTGCTATGCAGCCAAAAAATCAATCAAACTCTTTTCCATTGCCTCCATCAGCTGGACCGCAACGACTAAGCCCAGCGGAGCAATCCGTGGTGACTTTGTTGCTTGAGGGTCTCAGTAACAAAGCCATTGCACAAAGACTGATCCTTAGTCCACGAACCGTGGAAAGTCACATCAGCCATGCCCTCGCCAAAACCGGCTGTCAAAGCCGACTCGAACTCACCTTGTGGCTGATTGCCAACTGTCAGCCAGAAGCACCCACCTCCGTCGTTACACTTCCGGGATTGCCGGCTTAGCTCAGTGGTAGAGCAGCGCTTTTGTAAAGCGAAGGCCATCGGTTCAAATCCGTTAGCCGGCATTTCAGAATGATGAATGTCAATAGTCCAAGCTGCCAAACAAGAAGATCAAGGCAGCACAAGAGCCCTTCCTTTTGGACACACTTGTCGAACGTCCTGTCTTAAAGAACTCTTCAAACCCCTCAACCATCAGCCTGATCCTTCACCTTCCCTGCGAGCAACCAAGCTCCAAGCAACAACAGCACCCAACCCAGACCCCGTAATTCAAAAATCGGTGTAGTAATCACAGTCGCCTGCTCTAACAGCCAATGAAAGCTGGCCTGAAGAAGAAATACCAAGCCGATCAGCCAGAGCATGTGAAGGAAGGCAATTTAGGCATCAAAGCCACTTTCACGTGACTGACAACATTGTGAAGAGTTGATGGTGACCATCATTGAACAACTGTCTAAGTTCTAGAAGCCGCGATCAAAGGATCTGAAGCTTACAAAGAGGTTCTAACCATAAACTCAAAAAATGCCACCAACCAACCAGAACTATCGACAACACTGAACACGGGGGCAACGACCAAGACAATCGTAAGAAAACCTTGATCAGGGAATCAGATCCAATAGCAAGATATGAAAGCAAACAAAATGCAAAATAGCAGCTCAAAAATCTCCAAGGACAATCAAGCTCCACTGCTAATGGAGATTGCTCAATCCCATTTGATGAGAGAAAAATGCATCAAAAACAGGAAGCAAACACAACAAAAGGTAATGAAGGATTGATGGCCCCAATGGTATTTAGGCCTAATAGAGAAGGTCTTGCTAGGATCCTGCTAAAATAAGAGCCAAGGCAATGAGGTTTATAGAATTCCTGGACCAGCGCTTCTGCAATTCACAAGAGATTAGAGAGATTAACCATCGAGGCATATCTGCAGGATTTGACGGCTTCAGAGAAGTGTGGGAACTCGATTATCTTTACGAGCATTTTGAAGCCGATATCCATGAGATAATAGAGGAGACAGGATATGTAGACTCTGACTTGAAAGACGAATATGACAACGAAGAGACACTTAGAATGAAACTCGTATGGTTTGCAGTTAGCACATATTGCCTAAGCAGAACTGATGCTCTTGTCGAGGGAAAAGATCAGGGTGTTTAGCAATGATTGACAACGGGAAAGTTGACAACATGCCAAGCGATTACTCTGATAGTAATGAAATCTCAACAGCCAGTTCAAAAACTATTGCCACTGAAATTCACGCCTACTATATCCATGAGATTGTCGTCGCACTAGGCTGCCTACTGAGATGGTCAAAGCCAAATAAAGGATTGGACGAAGTCGTCAAATGGATTGCTTCAGACAAATTCGCCTTATCGAAGATCAAATCGATTGCAGCAAGCAAAAAAGAAGAAGTATCAAGGTTGCTAACTGATTCAATCAGAGAAACCCAATATCGCCTTGACGTCACTGCCATCAAAGCCTCTATACGAACGTTACTTCACTCATCCCAATCCAAAAGGAATAATCTAATGAAGTTTGTTGAGGCTATTCTTGCGGGTGATCCAAGTCAAGCAGGTGCAGTAAAGACATTGAGAGATGATCTAATGAAGAAAACAATCGAACTTGGCTACCCAATTCCAATAATGCCACAACCTACAAGTGCACAAGTTGCAGAAATCAACAAACAGCAAAAGAATCCTGTCAAGCTTCTGAGTGTTACTACAACCATCCGAAAACTTGCAATAAAGCTGAATCAAGGCGAGCTAGTGTTCGACAAGCAAACATTTGAGCTTGGCATCAAAAATGAGGTTTTGAAATTTTTTACTGAAGAAGAGACTAAGAAGCTGGGCGACTTATTCCCCAAGCATCTTCAAGAAGGAATCGCCTTAGGCTTTCTTAACTTTGGCCTTTGCCGAAGAAATAACGGCTGGCACAAAGATTCAAATGGTCGGGACATTGTTGATCTAAACAATTCAAGTCCTGAATAAAAAGCAAAGGAAAATATTAAAAACCTGATCATCAATCAACCTCACCGTGCCTTAAAAGCCTCATCAACCAGCACAAAGATCAACTCACAAGGCATGCTTTGCCTCTTATTGCATTAATGAGTATCAATAACAATGGCCCGCATACGCCATTGAAATAGAGCAATTAACCACTGATATGGCGTTGCCTAACGAAATTAAATGCTTTAACGAGCCTTGCGACAAGGTTTCGCAACAGTTTAAAAATGCAGGGATTATTAAGGTCTTGGCACTTCGGCTCTGGTATTTCTATGTTTAAACAGCATCTCAAGGTATTGGGTGAAGCTCACAAAACTCTCTCAATCAGAGTTCGACAGAGGCTGTGAGCTCAACAATGTTTTAAAAGAGTGTTGGAAAGCTTTTTACAGCCTGACTGCTCAAATGAATAATGTGGAGACAGATAGCGCAAAATATCTTCAACTAGACAAGCTTCGCCAGACTTGTGAAAGAAATATTGGCGAATTCAAGCACGAGCTAGATGAACTCAACTGGCTGTTAAGAATAGGGATTCGTGACTAAGCAGCAGAACCGCAAAAGCTTGACAGCCAACCAACAAAAGCTCTTCCAAAGCAACATCCTCAACAAATCACCCTTGTTAAGAGAAGTTTTTTACATCACTGAAGTTATCTCTGCAATACACCTCTTATCCGACCTTGGTTAGACCATTGGAATAGCCAAGCTCTCTTGATCGCGCGATTCATTCAAAGCTCAAGCACCACTGCACCACGTCGTAACTCATGCCAACGCCCGGTCCCTTGCCAAGCCACCACCGTGCTGGCCAAACCAGAAGGCGTCGGCCATGGCAATGGCCCCAACAATGGCAATCCTGGGAAACAAATATGAGCAGCATCTGCAGAGAACGTGGGCGCAGCACCAGACAAATTCGCGCTCGTGGTAGCTAGCGGCCCGCTCTGCTTCAGCAAACACCTAATCACTCCACAATCCGGTACTCGCAACCCAAGCGTGAAAGCTCCAGGATTAAGAGCCTCAACAAGCACACCCGAAGCCGGTACAACCAAGGTGAGGGCACCTGGCCAATAGCGCCTGGCCATCGACCAGGCATCCTCCAAAGCAAGCGGCGAAACATGCGCAAGTAACTCTTCAGGAGTCGCTGCCATCAGGATCAGAGGTTTGTCGGCCGACCTCTGCTTGATGGTCCACAACTGTGCAGAATGAACAGGAGCGGCCGCCAAAGCTGGCAAGGTGTCTGTGGGCAACAATGCCGCTGAACCAGCATGCAATCTGGATGCCAAGGCACTGGCGTCAAGAACAGCCGAAGGCAGAAGTGCCATGTTTCAAAGAGTCGTGATGTTCAGGATGCCGAGCAATGGCAAAGCGCCTTACCCCCAGTAAATCTGACTTGTACTCCACATTCTCCAAACCCTGCTGATGCATCAAAGCCAGCACGGCATCGCTCTGGTCATGGTGGTGTTCCAAGAACAGCCAACCTCCAGGCTCTAAGGCCTGCATGGCACCAGCAATGATTTGACGAGTCGCCACCAACCCATCAGCTCCCCCGCATAGAGCCAAATGCGGCTCATGATCACGGACCACAGGTTCAAGTTGAGCCATTACAGCCTCTGGGATGTAGGGAGGATTGACCAGCACCAAGCTGAACTCTCCCCACCAAGGCCGCAATGGCTCCCACCAACTGCCCTGATGCAGCTGCCATAAGGCATGGGGCGCAAGCCTTTGCAAGTTCCGTTTCGCCAAAGCCAAGGCCTCGATGCTGCAATCCACTGCATGTCCACGCCAAACAGGGAGAGCGCGAGCCAATGCCACAGCTAGTGCTCCTGAACCTGTCCCCAAATCGGCCCAGCGACCAAAAGGTTTCCGAGCCAATGCTTGCAAAGCAAAATCCACCAACAGCTCAGTCTCCTGACGGGGAATCAATGCCGCCGCACTGACCTCCAGCTCAACGTCCCTCCAAGGGCAGCAACCGATCAAATGCTGAAGAGGAGTGTGATGATCAAGATGTTGTTTCCAGATCATTGCCAGCTGATCAAGGGATCGCTCAAGCAGCACTGAACGTCGTGGATCGAGATAAAGCTGCTGAAGATCGCTCCAGCGCAAACCTCCACCCAAATCAAGCAACCAATCAAAATCAACAGCACGGCCTCCTTCAGCCAACTGCAAACGACGCCAGGCCAATAGCTCTGCTGCGGAAATCTCCAGCAATGCCATCGAAACAGGCTAGGCCAAACGCCAATGCAACCCAGGCTCTGCCACCACAACACCCTGCAACTCCAACTGCAGCAATTGTTCTGTCAATCGTGCCGAAGACAGATTCAGACCGGTCATCAAATCCTCCAGGGACACCCCATCGCCAATGGCCTGTAACAGTGCTCTATCGCCATGCTGGCCGGTTCGTGAGCTAGAGCGAGAACCAGATAAATCAAAAGCAACCGAAGGAGAATGAACCGCCAGCGGACCAGTACCAAGTTGTTTTACAAGAGCTTCAGGGCTTAGCAAAGGGGAAGCCTGATCCAACAACAAAGCATTGCTACCGAGGGCCGACCATCGCCTTGCATCTCCGGGCACGACAAACAGCTGACATTGCTGCTCTATTGCCCGCCGCGCTGTTATCAAGGCTCCACTTCTCTCGGGGCACTCGACTACGACCACAGCCTTTGCCAAGGCCACCAATAAGCGATTACGGGCTGCAAAACAACCGCGCTTGACCAAAATCTCCCGAGGCTGCTCTGTGACTAGCAGCCCTTGAGCCCCGACCAGAGCTTGAAGGCCCTCATTCTGCCGGGGATAGACCTTCTGCAAAGGTGTGCCCAGCACGCCCACAGGCGCACCACCGCCTTCCAAACAGCCGCGATGGGCAGCCGCATCAATCCCTTCTGCAAGGCCACTAATCACAGGCCAACCCGCTAGTGCCAAAGCACGACCCAATGCTTCAGCCACACGCAAACCATGGTTCGAAGGCCTTCGTGTGCCAACAATTGCTACCGCCCTACGGGCCCCAAGGCATCCCAAAAGCTCCTGCCGGCCCTGCCAAAAAAGCGCCAAAGGGGGGCGCTTCAAGGCACGAAACCCTTCCGGCCAAAGCAAATCCACAGGCAACAAGACATCCTCCGGCACGTCGAAACTTGGACAAGTTCCCCACTTGCTGCGGTGGAGGCTCAAGTCTTTGAACAAGGCTGTCGGCCAGGAGAGCACCTTGCGCAACCTTTCCTCAGGCCAAGTCCATAGCTCAGCCAGACTGACCTCGTGAGCCTGGCCTAGCGCCTCGAGGTCCGCCATTCGAGCAGTTCCAATCCCTGGACAGCGGCTCCAAAGCCACCACCAATGCCGACGTTCCACAAGTAAAATAGTACGCATGAACCAATGATCTTATAGGCGCGGCACGGCCCCCTGCTGTAGTTGCCGTAAAGCACTCGCAAGAGGCTCTGGGGGTTGACGTAGCACCCGCCGCCTCGAGCCCATGACATTGAGCAGGACAAGATCCACCTGAGCATCAGCGACCCGATCCCCTGCCTCCGATGCAAAAACTGTGAACCAGGGCCATCGCACCCCATCGCAGGGCAGAGACCAACTCTCCAGCTCTACCACCTCACCATGGCGAAGCGCACGACGATAGTGAATCTCAAGACGCACCACAGGCATCTCCAATCCGGCTGCGGAGATGCGCTCATAGGGCAAACCTACCTGCGCCAAAGCCTCCACTCGAGCCTCCTCCAGCCATGCCAAATAGGCCCCATGCCACATCACCCCAGCGTGATCTGTGTGCTGCGGCAACACCCTCTTACGCAGCTTCCAAGGCTGAGTCTTCTCACTCTTCATCAGCATGCTGGACTCCTAGCTCACTCGCCATAGGCTGCTGCAAAGCCTGGTAAAGCTTGCAAAAGAACCTACTGACCAAGAACTAGCTCGAAGCAATGCTGAAAATGCTCTACCCGAACTGACCTTCCCAAGTTCAAAACAGCTGATATCTGTCGGCTAAGTCTGGATTCCTGAAAGTTGTCCATCTAGATAGTGGAACCCCACCAAAAGAGTTGTAACCCCTTCCCCCCGAGAAATTGGCAAGTCAATGAGAATCAGCCCCAACGCAATGAGAACACCCATCAAGCAGGGATGAATCAAAGCGAGTGTGACCCAGATGGCGGTTGAAGAGAACGAAGATCTAGTTTCAATTGCTTGAGAGAGTCGCCAAGAAGAACTTATCAAGGGCCTTTTGGACCTCGACAAGCTGGTTGGGAGTTCCGGTGAGCAACTTCACCTGAGTTGATGAAACCGCTTCAGTCCTGATTGACCAGGACCAAGAACGCAGTTGAAACTGGCAAGCGGATGGCCTTCAAACCAGCAAGAAGTTGTTCAGCTTTTGTTGCTGTTGGTCTGGATGTAAAGACCAATCAGAAACAACATCGGAACCGCTACGAACAGAAGGGTGGCTAGGAAGCCGAAGTTGTTTACAGGCATGGCCGCAGAGGATTACTCCGCGAAAGTATCACCCGCAAGCTACCCAAACTGCAATCTGCTCAAGCCTCGTCACCGGGCGTAGCAGCCCACGCCCTTTCAAAACCAGCTGAGATCACACCAGTTAACCCCTCTGATTCGAGGGGTTAACTGGCCTATTAAGACAGCTTTTGCGCACGCGCCGCATCAAGACGACTCTTGGCATTAAGCAGGGCTTCTTGTGGTCGTGTCACGACGATCACTGACGACATAACAATGGTCTGACAAGCAAGGCGCCAATTCTCAGGGCGGCGCTTGAGCTTGATTTCCTCAACCTCAGTTCGTGGTGAAAGCGCAGCAACTTTGCTCTCACCCTCAATTCCAACAAAACAAGTAATGCACTGACCACAACCTCCACAGTTCCCCAACTTTCCTTTCAGCCCGTAGAGCTCCATTCCCTCGCGCAAGGCAACCTCCCTGAGATTTTCGCCCTGTTTGCACTCAACATCTTTGCCTTCCCGGACAAAGCGAATGATGGGCATGGATCTGGAACGCAAAAGACAACCCATTTTGTCTCAAGCGCGGCATTGCAGTTTGTAACCAAGCCTGAATTTCAGCAAAACCTCAGCCTGACGAAATCGATAGCCCTCCAAACCCACTCTTTTAAGAGCTATTCATGTATCACTGCACGTTGCAGCTAGCGACAACCTTCTCCACACTTAATGGTGCACGTCTTACGATCTGCGGGTCTGGCTGCATTAGCAGCTTCGTTTCGTTCCCCCGAACCTGACCCATGGGATTGCCCTGGTATCGGGTGCACACGGTCGTTATCAACGACCCCGGCCGACTTCTGGCCGTGCACCTCATGCACACAGCCCTGTTAGCCGGCTGGGCCGGCTCCATGGCCCTCTACGAATTAGCCATCTTCGATCCTTCGGATCCCGTCCTCAACCCCATGTGGCGGCAAGGCATGTATGTCATGCCCTTCATGACCCGCTGCGGCATTACTGGCAGCTGGGGGGGCTGGAGCATCACCGGTGAAACCGGTGTTGATCCAGGCCTCTGGAGCTTCGAAGGTGTTGCTGCCGCTCACATCATCTTCAGTGGCCTGTTAATGCTGGCCGCAATCTGGCATTGGACCTACTGGGATCTTGATCTTTGGCTAGATCCACGCACTCAAGAGCCTGCATTAGACCTTCCAAAAATCTTCGGCATCCACCTGACACTTGCAGGTGCTGTTTGCTTCGGCTTTGGAGCCTTCCATCTATCTGGACTTTATGGTCCAGGGATGTGGGTCTCTGATTCCTATGGACTAACAGGTCATATGGAAAACGTCGCTCCTGAATGGGGAGCGGCTGGCTTCAATCCATTTAGTCCAGGCGGCATTGTGGCGAACCATATTGCTGCAGGAATATTTGGATTCCTTGGTGGCCATTTCCAAATGCTCAACCGCCCACCTGAACGGCTTTACAAAGCCCTTCGAATGGGCAATATCGAAACAGTCCTAGCCAGTGGCTGCGCGGCTGTTTGCGCTATCGCCTTCATCGTTTCAGGAACGATGTGGTATGGATCTGCTGCCACACCTGTTGAACTGTTTGGACCTACTCGTTATCAGTGGGACCAAAATTTCTACAGAACTGAAATCAACCGTCGTGTCCAATCAGCCATGGATGACGGCGCTACTCAAGAGGCGGCTTATGCCGCTATCCCTGAGAAGCTTGCCTTCTACGACTACGTAGGCAACAGCCCTGCAAAGGGTGGTCTATTTAGAGTTGGCGCCATGGTGAATGGCGACGGCCTTGCTACTGGCTGGCTCGGTCACATCTCTTTCCAAGACAGGGCAGGTAATGATCTCCAGGTACGCCGGATCCCGAATTTCTTCGAGAACTTCCCTGTATTACTTGAAGATCAGAACGGCGTCGTTCGTGCTGACATCCCCTTCCGCCGTGCTGAAGCAAAGAATTCCTTTGAGCAGCAAGGCGTGACGGCAACCATCTATGGAGGTTCTATGGATGGAAAAACCTTCACTGATACCGCTGATGTAAAGCGTCTCGCTCGTAAGGCTCAACTTGGTGAAGCCTTTACTTTCGACCGCGAGACCTATGCTTCAGATGGTGTTTTCCGAAGCTCGCCTAGGGGCTGGTTCACCTTTGCTCACGTCAACTTTGCGCTCTTGTTCCTGTTCGGTCACTGGTGGCATGCAGCTAGGACCTTGTACCGCGACGTGTTTGCAGGAATCGATCCTGACCTTGGCGACCAAGTTGAATTCGGTGTTTTCCAAAAGTTGGGCGACTCTTCTACTCGTCGCGTTCCAGGGCAAACTTAAGCCTTCAACAGGAACTACACCTTCAGCTGATCGACCCTACGGAGACTCTCAATGGATGCTTTTGCTTACACCCTCTTAATGACCCTGGTGGTTGCCACTCTGTTCTTCGCGGTTGCATTCCGTGATCCGCCGAAAATCGGTAAAGACAGTGGCAAATAAAACGCCAATCTCTTCAAAGCCCCGCTTCGGCGGGGCTTTTTTTTGTCTTTAAGCACTTCTTACTCCAATCTCGTTGATCCAAATAATCATGCAGTCTCATTGTCTCGCAAAGGATTTACTGCACTAAAGCCTGAGAATGCAGTTCAACAGGTCCTTCTCAAGGCTCGAATTACTGTCTAGACTTAGTTCACTAAAATTGGAGTCTTACGGGCATGCAATGCCCCTCCTGCCAAAACACTGATAGTCGGGTACTTGAATCCCGCGCTGCTGATGCCGGGCGAAGTGTAAGAAGGCGCCGTGAATGCTTACATTGCGACTTTCGCTTCACGACCTACGAACGCGTCGAAACTGTTCCAATCACAGTTTTGAAGCGTAATGGTAATAGGGAGACTTTCAATCGCAGTAAAATCCTTAATGGCCTTACAATTGCCTGTCAAAAAACCGGTCTCGAGCAAGACAGACTTGAGTCAATGGTGAACGAGCTTGAACTGCAACTTCAGCAACGAAGTGGGCGTGAAGTGAATAGTGCTGAAATCGGCGAAATGGTTTTGGACCAACTATCGGAAATGAGCGAAGTCGCTTACGTACGCTTTGCGTCGGTATATCGTCATTTCCGTGGAATTAATGATTTCGTAGCAGCACTTGAAGGCATTCATGCCAACAAGGAACAGCTCGCAGCCGTTCGCTGAGAATAAGGAGTCAATCTGTAGAGTGATCAATTAATTCCGAAAGGTCGGCGGGCCACTCGGATTTCCTTGCGCACTGCCATAGGGCAGACCGCCATCCAACAATGTCTGCGACTCCTACTGAACAAGTTCAGGACTCTGCTGCTGAAAGCACTAACAGCGAGCAGGTAATCAATACCACTTCTGAAACAGCCGAAGCTGCCAAGCAAGCCTTGGCTGAAGAAGACCTGAGCATTCCAGAGGATGTCCCAACAGCCGATGACCCGAGCAGCCGAGCAGCCAAAAACGACCTGAGTGGAGCTGGATTCACCCTCGATGAATTTGCATCGCTACTGAGCAAGTACGACTACAACTTCAAGCCCGGTGACATTGTCAACGGCACGGTATTTGCCCTTGAATCAAAGGGGGCAATGATCGACATCGGGGCCAAGACCGCAGCCTTCATGCCCCTTCAGGAAGTGTCGATCAATCGGGTTGAAGGACTCAGCGACGTCTTACTCCCCGGAGAGATCCGTGAGTTCTTCATCATGAGTGAGGAGAACGAAGACGGACAACTCTCCCTTTCAATCCGCCGCATCGAATACCAACGTGCATGGGAACGGGTAAGACAGCTGCAAAAGGAAGATGCCACCATCTACTCCGAAGTATTTGCGACCAATCGCGGGGGTGCCCTGGTAAGGGTGGAAGGCCTGAGAGGATTCATCCCGGGATCACACATCAGCACCCGCAAGCCAAAGGAAGAGCTTGTCGCGGACTTCCTACCTTTGAAATTTCTCGAAGTCGACGAAGAACGCAATCGCTTGGTACTGAGCCATCGCCGTGCTCTGGTGGAAAGGAAGATGAATCGCCTCGAGGTTGGCGAAGTCGTCATCGGCGCCGTTCGCGGCATCAAGCCCTACGGAGCCTTCATCGACATCGGTGGCGTGAGTGGCCTACTTCACATCTCCGAAATTAGTCACGAGCATATCGAGACCCCCCACTCGGTTCTTAACGTGAATGATCAGATGAAGGTCATGATCATCGATCTCGATGCGGAGAGAGGTCGAATTTCACTATCTACCAAGGCCCTTGAGCCCGAACCCGGAGACATGCTCACCGATCCACAGAAAGTCTTTGACAAAGCCGAAGAAATGGCCGCCCGTTACAAGCAAATGCTGCTCGAGCAAGCCGAAGAAGGCGAAGATCCAGAAGTTGTCCCCCTCGACTAATCCTGATCGCTAGCCCATGCCTCAACTGTTGCTGAAGGGGACGCCCATCGGCAAGATCCAAGGGGTGCTGTTCGACAAGGATGGCACCCTTTGCCATAGCGAACCCCACCTGCTCACTCTGGCAAAAGGAAGAATCGAACAAGCCATTCGTAGGTTTCACCGAGGGAATGCCAGCGAAAGTGTGGTTTGCAAAATTCAGGAACTTCTCTCTGCTGCCTATGGACTCAACGCTGAAGGACTCGATCCAGGCGGAACCATCGCCGTAGCGTCAAGGCATCACAACCTAATCTCCACAGCAACGGTGTTCTGTCTGCTCGGAGAAGGCTGGCCACAGGCTCTTGCTCTGGCCAATGAAGTGTTCACAGCTGTGGATGCTCTTGAGAATGAAGGGCCCTGCCTAGCAACAACGAGAACTCTGCTACCAGGTGCCCTTTCGCTCTTGCAAGCGCTGCGACAACAAGGGGTGATCTGCGCCGTGATTAGCAATGACAGCGCCTCAGGGATTGAGACCTTCCTGAACCAAAACAATCTTCATGACACGGTGACCGAGCTCTGGAGCGCTGAGCATCAACCAGCCAAGCCCAATCCAAATGCCGTCAAAAGACTCTGCCAGTTAATGGGATTAGCCCCCGCCCACTGCGCCTTGATTGGTGATGCCGATTCCGATTTACAGATGGCTCGCCAGGCTGGTATAGGTCTCAGCCTTGGTTACATGGCCGGCTGGAATCAACCCCCAACACTGACGAACTACCACCACCTCATCCACCACTGGAATGATCTAGTCGTCAAGGCAGACCCTAAAATTACGCATAACTTCAGTTCTCCATGAGCCGTTACGTCTTCACCTCTGAGTCCGTCACAGAAGGGCATCCCGACAAGATCTGTGATCAAGTGAGTGATGCCGTTCTAGACGCCCTACTCGCTCAAGACCCGAGCAGCCGAGTTGCCTGTGAAACAGTTGTCAATACAGGGCTCTGCCTCATCACAGGCGAAGTGACCTCAAACTCCCAGGTTGATTTCATCCATCTTGTTAGAAACGTAATCCGCGAGATTGGCTATAGCGGTGCTCGTGCAGGTGGATTTGATGCCACCAGTTGCGCCGTGCTCGTTGCCCTGGATCAACAATCACCAGACATCGCCCAAGGGGTTAATGAAGCCGACGACCATTCAGGTGATCCTCTTGACAAGGTGGGAGCCGGAGACCAAGGGATCATGTTTGGCTACGCCTGCGACGACACCCCTGAGCTGATGCCCCTACCGATCAGCCTCGCCCATCGCCTTGCCCGTCAACTCGCGGCAGTCCGTCATGACGGGTCTCTGAGCTACTTGCTACCTGATGGGAAGACCCAAGTCAGTGTGGTCTACGAAAACGACCGTCCTGTCGCGATCGACACGATTTTGATCTCCACTCAACACACCTCGGAGGTAGAGGGCATCTCGGATGAGAATGGAATCCGTGAGCGGATCACTCAAGACCTCTGGACCCATGTCGTAGAACCAGCGACTGCTGACCTCCCCCTCAAACCCAATCGTGAGGCGACCCGCTTTTTAGTCAATCCAACCGGTAAGTTTGTGGTCGGAGGCCCACAGGGGGATGCTGGCCTTACTGGCCGAAAGATCATCGTAGATACCTACGGCGGCTATGCCCGCCATGGTGGTGGAGCCTTTTCGGGCAAAGACCCAACCAAAGTGGACCGCTCTGCCGCCTACGCCGCTCGATTTGTGGCCAAGTGTCTTGTAGCAGCAGGCCTCGCTCAACGTGCAGAGGTGCAACTCAGCTATGCCATTGGCGTGGCTAAACCCGTCTCGATCCTAGTGGAATCTTTTGGCACCGGAAAAGTAACGAATGACGAACTCACAGCCTTGGTGCAAGACCATTTTGACCTGCGACCTGGTGCCATCATCGAACAATTCAAGTTGCGAAAGCTGCCTCAGCAACGCGGAGGACGGTTCTACCAAGACACTGCTGCCTATGGCCACTTCGGCCGCCCTGATCTAAATCTTCCCTGGGAAGACGTTACGGACAAGGCCTCCACTCTGCTTCAAGCAGAGGCCCAACAACAAAAACAGGGAAGCAGCCTCTAGAAACCCCATGCCTAACTCGTCCCTGGCGCTCGGCATCGACCTTGGCACCAGCGGCGTACGGCTTGCCGTGCTCAACGAGCACGGCAAGCTGATCCACACAAGCACAGCGGACTATCCAAAAGGGCTTGAGATCCCTGAAGACTGGAAAACCTGCTGCACAGAGCTAATTCGGGCTTTGCCCACCAACCTTCGGCTGGCCCTGAGGGCATTAGCCGTGGATGGCACATCAGGAACTCTGCTGGCCTGCGACCACACTGGGACAGCCCTTAGCAGAGCCCTTCCATACAATCTGAGCTGCCCGGAGCAAAGGCAAACACTCATCTCCCTCGTATCCCATGGAGAACCAGCCTCAAGTGTGAGCAGTAGCTTGGCAAGGGCTCTACGACTAATCAGCACACATGGCCAAAGCGTTCTGCTACGCCATCAAGCGGACTGGATCAGCGGCTGGTTGCTAGGCAATTGGTGCTGGGGAGAAGAAGGCAACAACCTGCGCTTAGGCTGGGATTTAGTCAATCAGACCTGGCCTGCCAGCATTGCCGAAACAGCCTGGCGGGCAGCACTTCCTGAGATCGTAAGCAGCGGCAAAGTTCTGGGTACGGTGGCACCTGAGCAGTCCCAAAGCCTTGGCCTACCGAAACAACTCCTCGTAGTAGCAGGGACCACCGACGCCAATGCTGCTGTTTTAACTGCCAATGCAGGTCCCGACGACGGCATCACCGTGCTGGGCAGCACCCTTGTGCTGAAACGTTTTACGGAAGGTCCAATCCGTGGTGCTGGCATCACCAACCATCGCGTTGGCGGACGATGGCTCTGCGGCGGAGCCTCCAATGCCGGTGGCAGCGTCCTTCGACAACTGTTCAGTGATACCGAGCTCAAAGAGTTAAGCCGCCAAATCAATCCAGAGTTCAACAGTGGTCTAATGCTGCGCCCTCTTCCCGGCCCCGGCGAACGCTTCCCAATTGACGATCCCACACTCGAACCACAGCTAACTCCACGACCTGTGAGCGATTCCCTCTACCTCCATGGCCTACTGGAAGGCCTCGCACGCATCGAATTGCAAGGCTGGCAACGTCTCAAAGAACTTGGCGCGCCCCCTCCCAAGCAAGTGATCAGCCTGGGAGGAGGTGCACGCAATCCCCAATGGCGTCGATTAAGAGAACGGATCCTTGGCATACCCGTCAAGACTTGCACCAACCCACCAGCTGCCGGAGTAGCCCGTCTGGCCTTGCAAGCGATCTCTCCTCAACACAACTTGGTTAGTACCAAGCAAGAATCGGATCACCAGCGCTGAATGGTGCTAACCAAATGGCATGACCACATTTTGACTGGACTGGTTGTCATGAAGAAAAGTTCAATGAGCTTCAATGTGATCGAACTAGAGATACTTCCGTCTTTAACAACGCTTTGACTAACTCCTCTTGGTAAGAGCTCACTTCAGGCTCTCCAATCTCTAGTCTCAAAATTTCCAACACCACTGCTGATGAGCTCCGACCCCCTCACCCCTGATGTCAGTGCACGCATCTGTCGCCACATGAATGGCGACCATGCCGAGGCTGTCATGAATTATGCGCGTTACTACGGAGGAATTAAAGACCCCCAAACAGCCAAGATGATTTTAATCACCTCGGAAACGATGGAACTTGAAGTGGATGGGGATGCCTTAGAGATCAAGTTCGACCACACCCTCACCGATAGTGAAGATGCCCATCACACTCTGGTGGCCATGCTGAAAGCCATGCCGAAATCATCTGGCTGATATGGCCTCATCAGGGAACCCTGCCATAAGAACAAGGGGAATCCTTGTCTCAGAAGCTGAACTGCATTGCTTTCATCCCTGGTTCGAGCAGGTCATGCCCTGCTCATGCAACCCCAGTGCCCCATCTGCCGGGCAACGATCACCTCAGATGCCGAGTCTTCCAAGCCTTGCCTGAACTGTTGCATGAAACTCGATCTACCAGCCGATGGCTTAAGAGGCCTAAGTCCCCTGAACTGGCGGACTCTGGGTTGGTACGAAGGTCATCTCCGCCGACTGTTGTTGAATCTGCGTCGCGATCGGAAGCTCTCAGCGATCCACGCCTTAGCAAAACTGCTGACCCCGCTCGTCCCCATCAACGCTGTGCTGGTCCCGATTCCGAGCTGGGAAAACCTAAACCGAGCAAATCCTTTACCCCAGCTTCTGGCCAATGGCTTATGCCGTCCCTGCCATGGCCTCTTACGCCGCCGCTATGCAACCGTGGGTCAACACCATCTCGACCGACAGCTACGCCAGCGAAATCAAATTCATTCATTCGAGGCGGTGCCAGGCCTTAGCAACAACTCAACTGACTGGTCCTTTCATCGGGTTTGGATTGTTGATGACATCCTCACCACCGGTGCCACAGCTCTGGCAGCCAAGAATTGCTTGCAAAATCTTGGCCTGACTGTAGGCGGTGTTGTCTGCCTCGCCAAAACTCCTAAACATCAATCCTCTCAACAATCACAAACGTGATCTTGATAATCAACCCTGTTTAAAACCAATATTTAAGGCTGGGTAAATTGCTGACAGCTCAAAATCATTGCGCCCCTTGGAAGATTATCGAGCAAAAAACAATGACAACCATTCGCCTCAAGAGCGAAGTAGCAATTCAACCGCCACCACTGCTAAGGCTGGCAGCAAAATAGAAACTAAAACAACGAAGTAGCACGAAAATGCAATGATTTTAGACGAGACAAGCCCACAGAGATGAGCCGCGAAAGGATTCCTCCCCAGAGACTGCTGCGATCAAACAGCCAATTCCAACCTCAGCGATCCCAAGCCTCTAAAGCTTCCACAAACCTCTTCTGATCGCCCAACCATTTAGGAGCAAAATGAATACGCCCAGTCTCCAAATAGATGCACACCCAATGCCCTAATCAAGGTATTGCTGAGCAAAGATAATTCTGGCAGAGAAGTCCAACAATTGGTGGAAGGGTTAAAGAGATATCCCGAGCAATAGATCATCCACCGAGAACTTGGAACAATTCCGATGACTGCAGCGAACGCCAGCATGGCTACCGCCAGGCACAGCCTTTACCCTCAATTAAAAGCGCATAGGGCAGAGAATACAGAAAGCCAACAGACCGACAAGATCAACTGCTCGAACACGACACCGAGCCAAACTGGCAGCCTGAGCAATCAGGAGAATTCCTCTAGCCAGATGGGCCAACCAGGAGGAAACAAGCAGGCTGATAGCGCTTTGTCCAACAGACTGCCCCCAGCCCCCGAGCATCAAGTCATAGAAGGGAGGGTGTGAGTCGGTTTTCAGCTAATCGAAGATGGAAAGGCCTGCAAGCTAAAACGCCTGGATCACAGTGCGCAGCTCATCACCCCAAAGACTAGAGCGATCGATCAGGCACAAGGCTTTGATGGCAAAAAACAAGCTCACCATCAACGCAGGGAAGCCAACGCCAGTGCTGAACTACTGATGACCTTTGGACTGCCCCCTGCAGCATCATGATCATCGCCGCCAAGAGGCGATTGGGTTTGCGCCACAGCAAGGTTTTTGACCCAGCGGTCTAAGGCAATGATTTCATCGCCACCCTGGCAAGGCTTTGCCTCACCCAGTGATTTAAGATTCCGAGGTCGCGAAAGCGACGCGCCGGGATAGCTCAGTTGGTAGAGCAGGCGACTGAAAATCGCCGTGTCCCCAGTTCAAATCTGGGTCCTGGCATCAATTTAAGATGCCCATTGCCGTGTCTTTCTCTCCGTCCAACGAAAAGAGCGACCGCCTGTTCAATAATGCAGACAATTTTGCGATGATATTTGATGAGGCCTGGAAAAACTATCAGTCTAAAAAAGAGGAGAATAAGCTTAGTCAGGAGACTAAGCTAAATCTAGTCCTAGACACGATCAAGGACCATCCATTCCTATTAGGATCTCCATCCATTGCCAAAGAAGTGGCTCAATTTCGCATCCGACTTCTTGATCTGATCTAAAATATAGATCAGGATGAAAGCAGATTTGTTTGCGCATCCTCCACGCATTGAGTATCGCCAACATCATCGTCAAAGGTCCCATCCCCATTCTCAAGACCCTGATCAACATTCCCCTCTGCCTGGAAATCTTCTGTCTTCAAATTAAAGGCTTGGTCTGATTCACTATTCTCAGGCTTAACCTCTTTAAGGATCTGACCTTCTGATGAAATAGCGTAAGTGAGGTTGAACAAAGTTCATCGGTCTGGATCAACATCTAAAAGCCCCTGCAGGTGCCTCACGCGCTCCTCACTATCAACAAGGAGCTTCTTAGTGGCTTGATGGCAGCCATCATCTTTCAAAAATTGACTACTCTCAAGTATCGCGACCCTTTCTTCAAGCTGAAGTAGCCTCAAAATCAAGGCCTCACTCAACTGACTAAAACCATGCAGTTGCTTACTAAGCAACTTTTCAACAGAGGCCTGGTTTTCACTGACCGTCATCAGATATTTCCTCCCAGAAAGAATCTTGCCGATGGTATCGGTGCCAAGCTCGCTGTCCATCTCACAAGCTTCAACGAGGCAAAGTTGGTTTCATGACATCTTCTCCAATTGCTACCACGAGACCAAGACAAGATTGAGCAGATGAAGCAAGCAGCGATTGGCTGGTGGCGTAATTTTCCAGAGATTAGATAGAGCTTGTTTTAGTTAAGGCAATCGCCTGGGTCAATGGCCCGGCAGCGAAACCGAGCCAGACAGTTCGCAAGTATTTATACCTAAGGGAGTACTGATTGCTCTTCTCCTCTCGCCTGCTAGAGACTGACAAGGATGAATCTATAGGTTGATGACCTTATATCCAAGCCAAAAAAATCATGAAGCCATGCAAACTGAAAACAATTAAAGATTTTGGCTTCCAGCTCACAGGAAGACACCTCTTGCTTGTTTATCATGGCCAAAGGGAGTTGATTTCCCTGCAAACCATTGAGCTTCGAAAGGGCTAAAGCCTGAACTTTCCATCACCGTCGTTCCCCATGCCTCTGTTTCGCCCCCCTTCAAGTGAACAACCCGGTGATCAATCTGCCCTAACCCCCTCAGGGAAAGAAATTCCCATGGCGATGTCGATGATGGTTGACTCCATGGTACGCATGATTCAAAAAGCCAGTGGCAATCAGCCAAGTGTTAAAAACGAAGACTCAAACGAATCTCTTGATGAACATTGAGCAGTTCGTTGATCAAAGTGAAGGGACATGGCGGTCAATGCGAAGTAGCCATTCACTAGCCTTCCAACAATTTGAGGAAGTACTAAGCGAGATTCGCATCCAAAAGGTGAATACCGAAGAGCCGGAAGTTATCCAACTCCTGAAGTCCACGACAAGTCTCAACAGAATGCCCGTATCGCCGTTCAAAATAGAATGGCAAGCTGAAAGTGACTGGGAGCCAAATGTAAAGTCAGAGGACACATCGGGCTCATGCCTTTTAATACCTATCCCAAAAACCCATCAGAAAGGGGTGATCTTAAGAAGTATGGGCTATGCAGAAGCTGAAAAAGCTGTCTCAAATTACGAATTCCTATCAGATGGGACTTGCCTGCTGATGACCAAATATGGGCAATCTATTGCTGAAGAGAGAATCTGGTTTGTTTCCAAACACATTCGGTGCCGGTCATCTGTTCTACGAACATCAGAAGGCTCAGGCGTCCTGCAAACATCTTTTGCCTCAGAAGTGCGCAGTCTAAAAAACTAAAGGGTCAACAAAACAAGATGCGTCAGAGTTCTTTACTAGGTTTCGCCAAAACATTAGCTGCTCACTACAGCAACAAGGCACAAGCTCAGAAAGATCCAATCAACTTTGCCAGAATCAATATCTACTTTAGGCCACTATTATGGGATGTATTTCAAGGGCCTGGATATTATTCAGAGCAAAGTTATGACTATGCGCCCTGGCGTCCTTATCGCCAGGGCGTGCATAAATTACTAGCAAACAAAGAAGCATTCATATTGGAGAATTATAGTTTGCAAGAACCTAAGCGCTTTGCTGGCGCAGGGTTTTACCCTGACCTGCTCAATCACCTATGCGCTGATACGCTCCTTCCGCGACGCGGCTGCGCTATGCACTTCAAGGAAGTAAAACCAAACCAATATCGAGGACAAGTTGAACCTGGTAACAACTGCCTAGTTCCTCGCAACAACACCATGACTTATCTGGTCAGCGAGGTGGAGTTTGATGAAAAAATTTGGATTAGTCGAGATCGCGGATTTGACCCAAAAACACATGAACAGCTCTGGGGCTCAAAGCACGGACCACTTCACTTCCAACGTATTGTAAATCTAGGCGATCATCTTAACGAAAGCTGGTTGCGCTCTGCCTCACACTGAATTAACACATCCAAGAAAATAGTGATGTGTCGTGAGACTGAAATAACAAGAGGGAGAAATCCCATGACAGTTCAATGCATCTATCAACTGTCCCATGCACTCACATCCTGCTTTCCAGGCCCACTAAGCCATTGCCGTTTTTTACCTTGCGAAAGCCAGGAACTCTCGAACACTTAGGGATAAGAGCATGAGGGAATTAATAGGCACAATATCTTGACAGTTAGCCAGCAAAATAATAATACTAATAAAGTACTACATCTATAATCAATGCTACTGCCAGAGATTCACAGGCAAGGCGAATCAGCAAAGAAGAATACCCCTAAATTACAGGAGGAGAAGCCCCGATACGATTCATCTCAAGACTGTTAACCTTAGCTCGAACAAAGCGATGTGGGTCCTCCTTATTTTTAGCCACATTCTCTACCAATGCGCCCCATTCTTCTACATGAAGCAAAGGCTCAATAGCCAATAACGCTGCATATCGACAGGCCCAGTAAGGAGACTTGCCTGGGTTCAGCCATTGAGACAAATAGGAACAACCAATCTCGGGGCTATATTGCATCAGTGTGAGAATGGACGCCGGTTTGAATTTAATAAAATCAGGCCAACGCCTATCAAGTGCAAAAAAACATAAATCCTGAATTTTCTGTTGTGCTGTTTCCGGCCAATCGGTCATACATCTAAAAAGAAGCATAAAGAAATAGAGCGCGCCATAATCCTTCTCGGCTCGTTCCCAGCATTTCAACAACAAAGGCCAAAGCTCTTTTGGATTACGACTACGCAAGGTCTGAACAGCAAGATAACAGCGACTGAAATCAGTCGCGAATAGTTCCTCTATCAGGAAAGCATCTGTAGGAGATTCATCATAATGATGCACCAGATCAAGATCATCTGGGTCATCACGCATCAGCCCATCCAAAATAACCAACAAATCAAGACCATTCTGCTGCCCCACCTCTTCAGGCCAAAGAGCATTCAAGGCCCGCATTCGAAAGGTCGGAGATACAGGTGCCCTTAACGTGGCCTTAAGTAAGTCAAACTCACCTGCATCGATAACATCCTGAATTGCAAGATGACGATCCATCTGAACAGGAAGAGTAAGATGCAACTCCAACTCCACCAATCGAGCTCTTTGCCCACAAAGTTTAAACACTGCAGCAAGGGCAGCACCACTAACCCCAGGGTTGGCATGATCCTGCAAAGACTTAATTCTTGGAGCCGCTGAAGCCACCCCAAGACAAGACAGGCTCTGAATCAACACGCGCCGATGCTGCTTGGGATCATCTAGCAAGGTCATCATGAGTTGATGTAGACCAGGATCCTGACAATCCAACTCTTGTAGTGCCCAAGCCGAAATCTCAACCAAATATGGATCACTGCTTGTGAGGCAGCGACCAATGGCAGGAATTGCAGCGGTACATCGAAGACGAGCCAAGCCCTCAACGGCCTTTTTACGGGCAATCACAACAGGAAATTCAGAGGACTCTGACTCAATCAGGCGCAACAAGGCCCGTTCAGTCATGGGTCCAGGGAATTTGCTTAGGTGAAAGGCTGCCTTGTAGTAATCACTGGCCAACTCCAACTTATTGATAGGCGTACAAAGAATCTTGAGAGCCTCTTCCTGGCTGAGAGATGGAAGATTATCGAATGGGCTCTTCAGCTCTTTCACTAGATCAGAATATGAACGATGAGCAAGGCCGAAAGGTTGACCAAGTCATTACTCTGGAACACTGCATTCCTATCTCAGTCATCTTTTAAGAAATATTAGGCAATCGTGAACTCTGCTGTTTTGCGAAAGGGACTCATATCACATTAGAGGCATGCTTCCTGGACGAAGCTGGAATAGAAAAGTATTGCTACCAACTGACAATGAATCAGAGAGTCAATAGAGGCAGCATTCATTGAAATATCTAATGCCCTAATTGATCCTTATCATCTTGCCAAGACCCTCAAAAACCTCTCAATCAATCGTCCCCTCCCATAGCATAGTAGCCTCAGCATTGATTACGGAATGACTCTTTACAACTGACAAAGAAGCCAAATATCTACCCCAATTCAACACAGAAAACACTAGCCAGATTTCAGTAAGTACAATGTGATAGATGCTTCGAGCGAAGATGCATTCATTAAAGAGGTGGAAAAATCATAATACAATGCATCGGTAAATTCATGAGTTTATATTGCTAGCTGTTCAGGGGTAGGAGCTTCTGTTGCTACTAGAACGATAGCTTCAATAATGGTTGACTGATTCAGCCAGAAAAGCTTACTTCTATCTCTTTCCCCTAATGCGACAAAGCAGAAAAATAACAAATAATGCCCAGAGCTCCATGGATAGCTGCTAAAAGAATCATTAGCCAAAGAGCAAAACAGTAAGTTCAAAGCCAGGGTAGCAGGAAATCTATGCGCCAATTGAGGCCGCAAAGTATTATCGACTTGTCCATTCCTTATCGACAAAGAAATCTACCATCATTTGCTTAATGGAAATGCCGTGCTATTACCTGCCCAATTGAACGAACTTATGAATAGCTCACACAGATCAGCCTCAACCAAAGGAGCCATTTCTGCTTCCGTACTACAACCTGTAGCTTTTGATTCATCAATATGAGTCATATTGATCAGCAATAAATCATGTTTTGAGATAAAAAAGATGCATGAATAAGCAAGGGATTCCATTCTATGGAAATAGAACGCAGGGCTAAAACTCTTAGGACATTGACTGATATACAATCTGGGAAGGACTCGAGACTTGCGCAAGCATTGGTAATAGCCTTAAAAACAAGGCAAACTTTCAACCATCCAACAAGAGGACTGGAGTGCCTCAATAATCAATTTTGACTCTGAACAATCAAGCCTCACTGAACAGTTTATCGTCGCTTTACTGACCACTATTACATCGACAATTCAATCACCCCAAAAAAGGGAACCTCTAATGGCTTCAGATCAATGACATTAAAGACCCTTTTAGCTTCTATCACCATCCTGAGGCTGTTCTAGCTAATAGCAATTATCAAGCTCTTGGAATCCACAATCTCCAGCACACCCAAACTTAACTGCTCAGGAAGCAAACCAAACACAATCCTAGGATCCTTTTAAGGTCCAAAAAATATCGCAATGACTCTGACTATGCCTTTAACGAAGGCATAGCAGCCAACCTTCACAAAGCAATCAGGATGGCAAGGGGGTTGACTAACTTCAACACTAAAGAAACACGGCGGAAATTTTAGGCCAAGATCCTCCCTAGAAAAATTCCAAGAGAGTGAAGGAACAATTTCTACTTAACGCCAAAATCCTGCACAATTCACATACGTCATCATGGTCATGTTGTTATTCCCTTACCGTTCTATCGGGCAGGTTTGCATAAGGGCCTGAACCATCAAAACAGTGGATCTCTCGGCTCTAGTGATTACCTTGCTCACATCGATAATGCATGCATTCTCTTCTCAAGTCGACAACATTGACACAGGACCAACCCTTCAGCATCAATACTGACGAGTCGTTGCTGAATGAAGACGAAGCCGCTGAACTGGCCGATGAATTAAAGGCTCTGCTCAGACGTGGAGACACACCGAAAGCCGATGCAGAGCAGATTCAACGCATGGTGTCGGGTCTTGGCGATCATCGAGGATTGCTTCGACGTACCTTTGCAGAAAGTCTCGGCGTCGTAGGCAAGGCAGCGGTGCCAGCACTTTGTGCGGCCCTACACAAGCATTCCAGTGCCACGGTGAGGCGCGCCGCCGCAAAGACCCTCAAACTGGTTGGCGATCCAAACACCTTGCCAAATCTCCTCGAGGCCCTTCTAAACGATCCAGACCCTGTCGTTCAAGGATCAGCAGCAGGAGCCATGGCGATTTTTGGTGCAGATGCAGTAGAGCTCCTGCTAGAGGTAATCATGAATCCAAACAGCACAGCAATGCAATGTGGATTCGCTAGCTGGGGGCTGGCCTTTGTGGGAGCTCAAGCACCTGATGCTCTTCGCAATGCCGCCCAATCCGACCATGCAGAAATTAGAGCGGCAGCCATCGCAGGCCTGGGAGAGCAAATACAAGCCTTGGGTGATACGGATGCTCGAGAGCTTCTCCTAGGAGCTTTAGTTGACCCTGCAAGCGATGTGCGGGCTGAAGCCACCATATTGCTTGGCAAGCTACACGAACCATCCTGGGCACAGCCAATGTTATTGGCCAGGCTCGATGATTTACACCCTCAAGTCCGAAAGAATGCTGCCATGTCTCTAATGAAACTGAAGGCAACGGAAACACTCAATGAACTGCTTGAAAGAAAGTCTGCAGAACAAGACGAGAGCGTCAATAGAATTCTGCAGTTAGCAATTGATCAGCTTTCGAGCGAAGATCTAAAAAAACCATAATGATGAAAGCTAGTCATTATTTAGTACTGGGATTGCCTGCATTACGTTGCTCTAATGTATTGAGAGCATCAATCACGCTCCCTCGCAACAAATCATCAATTAAATCGTCCGCCTGAAGCTCTTTCAAGCAAGCTTCAGCCGCAGGAACATCAACTTCCCCAAGAGCAGTTACTGCAATAGCGGCCAGCAAGATATTCTTACTTTTGCAACTCTGTAGCAGAAGTGGAAACCCCTGATTGCCGAGAAGAGATAAAAGCGGAACCACTGTAAGTATTAACTCAGGAATATCATCCTGTAGAGCCAATTCGACAACCTCCATGGCCTCCTTTGGGAAGGCTTCACCAGGGAACTTAACTGCCACTTGCACAAAAGCCTTGAGACAACTTGTGCGAACTATTCTATTCTCACTGGCATGAAATATCTGCACCAAAGGGAGCAAGGAGCGTCTACCAAATACACCAAGGGCTTTTACAGATGCTCTTCTAAGTTCAATATCCGTCTGATCCAGATTGGCCAGCAGCCTAGGCATTGACTCCTCAGGCCAGTAGCGAGACATTTTCAAATAAGCTTCTTCTTTGATTTGTGGATTTGGATGAGCAAAGTCATCAAATAAATCCTCAAGATCAGGCTTGCAGTTTTCATCCTTGCTCATGTATGTAGGCTCAGCACATCTCAAGTCACTAGCAATAAGAGTAATTCAGAAGAGCTTGGTGGAGATCTTCAAATTAAATAGATTCCTAATGCTTTTACAGACAAGGACAACCAAGCCAAAAAACAAGCTGCACAGACCTTGAGAAGTAGCCGCCTAAAGGCATTGAGGTTCAGGATAGAGCATTAATCAGGTAGTTAAGAAGGTCCTTAAACTCGTTAGCAGCTTGCTGATCCATATCACGAGGAACACATACGCGCTCACGGATGTAGCTAAAGGCCTCGATGTAGGCAGAAGTAGGGATACCGAGTGTGCGAAACACTTCTCGAACACCGGCAATACCCCACTCATCAAGAGGGCCAGTGCTACCTGCTATCAAGCAATAGTTAATCAGGCGCAAGTAGTGGTTGATGTCTCTTGCACACTTGTCCCTAGTTGCAAGATCATACTTACCATCGCTGTAAACAGCTTTAAGTGCATCAGCAGTCACATTGTCTATGCCAGAAGCCAGCTTCTCAGCAGCTTCCATGCGGGCAGCCGCACGATCGAAGGATGCCTTGACAGCTTTAAGGTCACTTATATCAGGGAAACGACCTGCTGCATCTGCTGCAGTGATCACTGTTGTGACAGCAGATTTCATCGTGTGATTCCTTTTATGGAAGTGTGATAGTTAACTTGGAGAAGATTACGAATGATTCAGCTCAGGGAACTGATCACACGATCAAAATAGGAAGCAGCTTCTGCAGCAATGCCCTGGCAGTCAGAACCCTTACCAGAGATGCCCTGGAAAGCAGAGGGACCAGAATTTGTATCAGTAATGATAGCGACAGTAGCGGCCTTCATGATCTCAACAGCACGAACTGCGTTCTTGATAGGCACGCCCAGCGCGTCGTAGGTCTCTTTGAGACCATTGAGGCAACGATCATCCAGAACAGATGCATCCCCAGCCAAGAGGGCGTAACTGACATAGCGGAGGATGATCTCTCCATCGCGCAAGCAAGCAGCCATGCGGCGAGTGGGATAGCAGTTACCGCCAGGCTGGGTCATGCCTGTGTTCTCGCAAACCATGCCGCTCACTGCATCCGCTGCAATACAAGAAATGTGTTGCGCGATTGCATTAGTTGCATCGATTCGAATGTTGGCATCCGCAACGTGCTGACGAAGAGAAGCCAAATCGGCACTGCCGAGGCAAGCCCCTTTGGCATCAGCACCAACTACAGCGCGAGAGAATGCGTCAAGCATTGGCAAGCCGGACAGGACTGGGGGTTAGGGAGCTTCTGAACCATTAAGGGAAGACTCCAAAAGCTAGATGGACATTACCACTTGCATATAAACCTCTTAATGCGGGTGACGCCTTAAGAAGCCTGCATTAAAGCGGCAAGACATTTGCGCTAATGGGTTTTGCCCCCCTTGATTGGGCTGAAGACGAACGCAATCGTAAGCCTCAATACCGAAACCCAGCCAATCAGCAAGCAATCACGCAACGGTTCGTCACTGAAGCATCCACGCAGCCAAGACACACTGCTTGATTAAAATTTTGGACTTCGGCACTCCTACAGAATCCAAGCCAACCAGAGCAGAAGCAACCCATGCAAGGCTTCATTGAGTTGCGTTGATCATTGCTCGAAAAGCTCGATGTTGACCTCCTCTAAAGGGGTTCTCTTACTTGAAATGATGCTTAAATCTTCAAGTGTAGGCTTAAAGATGAGTTCTTAAAACCAATGCCTGAAGCCACACGAGAAGAGCTACAGGAGACCATTGGGGATCTCAACGACTATCGCAAGCGATTACGAAATGAAATTATCTCGATTGGGCAAAAGCTAAGGATGCCTCAAAAAAAGATCGATGCCTCATTAGCCGAACATACCGAATTGCAGCGAATCGACTTGATTCTCACTGAGCTCGTCGCACAGCGTGATCAGAATTAATTCAGCCTCATTGCCGTTGAATCCTGTTCAAGTGCGAATCCTTCTTTTAAGGTCTTACTGAAACTGCCATTTAGCCTCCTAGGGTCAATCAAGACATCCGACTTCAAGCACCTTGGCGGTAGCCCTTGCGAGCCAATTGAGAGAAGGCACCAAGGCCGCCCACACGATGGCCGAAAACACTGGTTTCGTGAGCTGTTTCCTTAAAGGTGTGGTTGATCAGTCCAGTTATCGCATGCTGGTGGCTGATCTCTATTTCGTCTACTCCGCATTGGAAGCAGAAATCGGCAAGCTGCGTGAGCAAAAGCATCCGGTGGTGGCACCTGTTGGCTTCCCCGAGCTCAATCGCTGCGAGGCCTTAGAACAAGATTTGATTTTTTATTTCGGCAGCAACTGGCGCAATCTGGCCAAGGCAACGCTGGCGGCTGAGGAGTATGTGGCCCGTATTCACACGTTGGCTCAGGAGTCGCCTGAGTTACTGGTGGCTCATCACTACACCCGCTATCTCGGGGACCTTTCAGGCGGTCAGATTCTCAAGACCATCGCCCAGAAGGCCATGAAGCTAGGGGGCAATGACGGCGTGCGTTTTTATATCTTTGATGACATTGAAGACACCAAAGCGTTCAAGACTCTTTACAGCGCCACCCTTGATAGCCTGCCGATCAATCAGCAGACCGCCGAGCGCATGGTCGAGGAGGCAAATATGGCCTTTCACTGCAATATGGCCATGTTCAAGGAGTTGGAAGGCAACCTAGTGGCTGCAATTGGAAAGGTCCTGTTTGGATTCCTCACGAGCCGCCAACGAGGCGGCAGCACTGAGGATGCGGTGGCCTAAGAGGAAAGCAAGAGGTTGACGGAGAATCAACTCCTTCAACTGGTCAACACTTTCAACCTGGCTGAGGATGAAATGCTTGCGATCACCAGTCCCTATAAGACCACTCTGGAGATCGAACAATCTGAGTATGTGATTGGCCTATTCATCAAACATGCCATGAACCATCAAGCCACTGATCTTGAGAAAATCTTCAACTCAGCCCAAAGAAGTGAGGGGTCACATTTAGATGTTTGACCCATTACTTGAGAAACTGCACTCCAGCATCCGAATACAAGGCGGAGAAACTGCAGCAGTTCCTGATGGTCTTAGGGAATGTCGAAACGAGAAAAAAAACAGCTTGATTCGAAGTTGGCTCTGGCAGGTACCAGGGTTCCGTCGCTGGAGGGTCTCGCGACTCGATGCAGGGGAAAGCCTTCAGGTCCTCAACTCAGTGGCCTATCCGAACTACAACATTGATCAGCCATTGATGGGATTGGACTTGTTGTGGTTTGGGAAGAGACAAAAACTAGTAGCGATCCTTGACTTTCAACCCCTCATTCAAGATCACTCCTACTTAGAGCGCCACTTCCAGGGACTCAAAGCCCTCCAAAATCGTTTCCCTGAACTGAGTGGAGAGGAGACGATGCGATTGTTCGATCCCAATCAATACTTCTCCCCCTGGTTACTTTTCTGCAGAGGCGGCGCCGAAAAAGCCACCAACTCCTTACCTGAAGCGTTCAACGCTTTCCTGCACTGTTACTGGGAGCTTCACCAACAAAACAGCGATAAGGCCTCCCTAATCCCGGCGGCCGAAGTCAAACAACTACAGATCGCTTATGACATTTACAGCGCTGAGCGTGATCCAGCCCACGGCTTGTTTACGAGTCATTTCGGCAAGGCATGGTCTGATCGCTTCCTACACGAATTCCTGTTTCCTGCCAGCACTAAAGCGGATTCATCTCCGCCGTCAGACGCAGACTATGACCTACCTCGATGAAACCCTTACGCCTAAGCAGCCTTGATCCAGTCAGGATGCCCGAATGGCGATGGGCGCCGTTCCTCAGCCATGCCATCAACGCTTTAATACCACTGAAGCCTGAGCCATACCCAGTGGCTCCAGAGTTCCTGCAAAGAGAAGGGAAAACAGGCTCCAAATCTCAACCCATCAAGGTGACAACATGCACCTGGGCTTGCAGAACCAAAAAGTTCAGACAGGTGCGAGCCGCATGCGTGGAGGCCGGCAGTTCAGCCTCGGTCTTGAATCTCGTGATAAACCCTTATCACACCTTAGATCTTCCGTTCTTCGGTGCAGACTTAGTAACACTTCCATCTGGGCACCTTTTAGCACTGGACTTACAGCCAGCAATCACAAGTGACGAACGTCATACCAAACAAGTCTGGGAACGACTGATGCCAATCTTTGAACAATGGAGAGTTCGCCTCCCTGAGGGAGGGCCGATACCAGAAGAAGCTAAACCTTACTTTTCACCAGGATTTCTCTGGACTCGCCTACACCTGGGCAGTGAAGGAAACCAGCTGATCGATGAAGTCATCATGCCGGCATTTAGAGACTACCTAAACCTTTACTTAGATCTTGTCGAAATGGCAGAGGAGGTCTCCCCTCAACGTGCCTTCAAGCTGCTGGAAGGTCAGAAACGATACTTGAGCTACAGAGCGAAAAAGGATCCAGCAAGAGCCATGTTGGCCCGCTTCCATGGTCACCAATGGACCGAGTCTTATATCCATAACGTTCTTTTTGACCTCTAAGAGCTCTCATCAAGACCCTACAAAGTCTCAGATGAACTCATTGGAAAACGAGATTCTTTTGTGCATTGTTGACTTCAACTCAACAAACCTGAGCTAAGGCAAGCCATCAATAGACTTACAGACCCTTGCAAGTGCAATCAAAGATGCCTCAGTGGTATGCAAAGCGATTCACGCTCATCCCGCAACGCTTGGAGTCTGAATGAATCATCGGCTGCTGTTCGTTTGCCTCGGCAACATCTGTCGCTCCCCCGCTGCAGAAGGGGTTTTCCTGCATCAACTCAAAAGCCAAGACATGGAGAAGCACTTCGTGGTGGATTCCGCCGGCACCGGTGGATGGCACGTTGGCAGGCCAGCGGATTCGCGCATGCGTAGTGCTGCCCAGCAGCGAGGGATCCTTCTACCCAGCCGAGCGAGACAGATCACCCTCGAGGATCTGCAGACTTTTGATCTAATCCTGACCATGGACGCAGATAATTTGGCGACTGTTCAGAGCCTGGCCACCGAAGTCGGCCCTATGGCAACTGCCAGGATCGAGCCCATGCTCAGCTATGCCACCAAAACATCACTTGAAGAGGTCCCAGACCCTTATTACGGAGGAGATGCAGGCTTCGAGAAAGTTCTCGATCTGCTTGAAGACGCCTGTGAAGGCCTACTGATTGCACTCAGCTCCCAGGTGTAGGCCAAACCTCCTCGGGAACCTGCACTCGAAACAGATCGATCAAAGTCTCAATCACCTCCTCAATCGACATGCCGTCACTGATCAACTCAGTGGCATCTTCAGCTTGGCGCAAAGGAGCAACTTCGCGGGTGCTATCCATTCGATCACGTTCCTCGATTTGTGTTTCCAACTCAGCCAGATCAGGAACCGGGAAACCACGATTGTCCAGGTCCAGAGCGCGACGCCTGGCACGTTCAGCCGGGCTGGCGGTGAGGAACACCTTCAACTCTGCATCTGGGAAAACGGCCGTACCAATATCCCGTCCTTCAGCAACCAAACCGCCTCGTACACCCATCCTCTGTTGCTGAGCCGTCAAAGCCTTACGAACACAGCCGTGAGCAGCAACCACTGAAACCGAGGACGTCACTTCCGGCGATCTGATCGCCTCTGTTACGTCGTGACCATTGATCCGAACCTTCTGTGGTCCTGATTGAGATGGCTCAAGCTCAAGCTCAAGATTCTCAAGGATGGTTTTGACTGCCACAGGGTCGTGCGGATCAACATCATGTTGCTGGGTCAACCAAGTGACAGCCCGATACATCGCCCCCGTATCGAGGTAGAGCAGGCCAAGCCGTTCAGCAAAGGCTCGTGTCACGGTGCTTTTACCAGCACCGGCAGGCCCATCTATAGCAACAATTGGCTGACGAGACATCAGAAAAGTGTGATCGATGAGACGAGTCTCCCCGCACCGCACAGCCGCCGCCAGAAGGCAAAGCTTGCGGCCAGCATGCAAAGGCTGCAGGTTAAACGCATCGACCGTTTCTACATACTCAACCTCCAAGCCAAGTTGCTCCCATGCGCACCGGAGCCCTGCAAGATCAACTGCTCGTCCATCCTGAGACTCCCGAGCAGCTCGAGCAAGTAGCTGAGGCAAGGCCAACGCCTGCTGGCGCTGTTGAGTCATGAGGTAACGATTACGGGAACTACAAGCCAAGCCATCGTCATCGCGCACCGTGGCGACCCCATGCACCCGCACCGGCAACCCCAACTGGGCAACCAAATGGCGCAGGATCACCAATTGCTGCCAATCCTTTTCGCCAAGCACAAGCACCTCTGGCCGAACTAGAGCCAAAAGGCGAGCCACCACCGTGACCACACCATCAAAGTGACCGGGCCTACTCGCCCCACACAAATGTGCCTGAAGATGAGAAGGAACCTGAATCCTGAACTGGGAAGAAGCCCCCCCAGGAAAAACCTGATCAACTGAAGGAGCCCAGAGTGCAGAAGCACCTGATCTTGATGCCAACTCACAGTCGGCCTCAAGATCACGAGGATAACTATCGAAATCCTCAGCAGGGCCAAACTGCAAAGGATTCACGAAAACACTCACCAACACAGCGGCTGGTTGAAGGCTGCCAAATCCTTGAACTGACTTGATCAGCTGGCCATGAGCGCGGTGCAAAGCGCCCATGGTGGGGACGAAATAAACCGAAGACTGCTGATGCTTACGCCATCGATGTAACTCAGCCGTTGAACTGAGAACAGAAAAACTCAGCGCAGCACCTCAAGACGCACTTGGGCAATACCACTCGATATCAAACCAAGCTCATGGGCAGCACCATGAGCAAGATCGATGACGCGATGAGCGATAAAAGGGCCGCGATCGTTGATTGTCACAACAGCTGAGCGATCATTCCAAAGGTTGGTCACCCTTACCTTGGTACCAAAAGGCAAGCTGCGATGAGCAGCTGTCATTGTGCCTGGCCTGAAAACTTCACCACTTGCAGTTCGGTTTCCGAAGAAGCCCGGGCCGTACCAGCTTGCTTCACCAGTGCTCACTTGAACAACAGTGGGAGTTGGCTTGACAGGTCGGTTGAGCTTTGCAACTGGAACGATTGGTAACGCTTGTGGTGTCTCAACAACTGAATCAACAGTTAAACCAGTAGCGACATCAGCATTGCCTTGATCTGAGCTTCCTTGATCTGAGCTTCCTTGATCTGAGCTTCCTTGATTGGCGGACAAAGGAGTCGCAAGAAGCGAGATTCGTTCAAGCAGAGCTTTCTTGACCTGTTCCCTGGTGACCTTTTTGTCGAGGTCAAGATCACGAGCAAAGGCTGGTAACAGTGCAGCACTGCTGGAGCAAACACCAGCAAGAACAAGAAGCGAAACGGAAAATTTCATTACTAGCAGACGACACTTGAATGAGGAGAAAAAATCATCCCCAGCAGGAATACGTCCTTCAACCAACCAAAGTTCCCCAAACCGTACGAATTACATCCTCTCTTTAGGAGAGCTCGAACAGCACCTCCTCGTCAGATTGATGCAACTTTAACCAGCTAAATAACAGATCCTCACTGGACTTGCAAGGGTCAGAGCCATGCCACGCTGATCAGCCGCACTGATGCCATCCAGAGGCCCCGCTAATGCAAGACAGGACAATTGCGACATTGGCTGAATGGAGGGCGGCAGAGGAGGATCTAGGGAGGGCCAGTCGAAACCATGGACTACAAGACCGCGGGCGTTGACGTCCAAGCAGGCAGGGCATTCATCGAGCGGATCAGATCTAGCGTCGAAGCCACCCACCGCCCAGAGGTGATCGGTGGTCTGGGAGGGTTTGGAGGCTTGATACGCCTCCCCGCAGGGCTAAACAAGCCTCTGCTTGTCGCAGGAACTGATGGAGTCGGCACCAAGCTCGAACTAGCTCAGCAACATCAAGCCCACTACGGAGTAGGGCTGGACCTGGTTGGAATGTGTGTCAACGACGTCATCACCAGTGGCGCTGAACCCCTCTTTTTCCTCGACTACATCGCCACCGGAACCCTCAGCCCAGAGGCCATGGCACAAGTTGTGGAGGGAATTTCAGAGGGCTGTCGCCGCAGCGGCTGCGCCCTCCTAGGAGGAGAAACCGCCGAGATGCCTGGGTTTTACGACCCAGGTTGCTACGACCTAGCCGGCTTTTGCGTAGCAGTGGTAGAAGAAGACGAGATGATTGACGGTCGCAAGATCAAGCATGGAGATCAGATTATCGGTGTGGCAAGCAGTGGCGTTCATAGCAACGGGTTCAGTTTGGTGCGCAAAGTGCTCGCTCTTACTGAAGCCAATAAGAACACTCGCTTCGGATGCGACAACAAACCTCTAATCGAGACCCTGCTAACCCCTACCACCCTTTACGGCCAGCTGGTAAGAAACCTCCTAGAAGCAAAAGTTCCACTCCACGGCATGGCACATATCACCGGTGGAGGCCTACCAGAGAATCTTCCCCGATGTTGTCCAAAAGACTTAGTTACCGTCATAGATCCAAGCAGCTGGACCAGACCAGAACTTTTTCAATGGCTCCAAGATGCTGGCCAGATTCCAGAGCATGACCTCTGGCACACATTCAATCTTGGAGTGGGTTTCTGCCTAGTGGTCGCAGAAGAAGCAGTACGTGATGTCCTGCAGGTTTGCAAAGAACAAGCTCTTCAAGCTTGGCCTATTGGTCAAGTCGAAACTGCCTCTCCCTCAACCGGAGAGAGATTACGAGGGCTACCCAGCTAAAGCATTGCATCGCAAGGGCTCTTGAGACGCAAGATCTCTCTAACTAATTACATCGGACTTGTACGAGCCTATTCTCGAGCCGATGTTTAGACACGTCCTCAAGTAATATTTACCTATGCAAGCCGAGAGAATATTTCGGCAACAGCGTCGTCAGATCTAACTTAAATCCAATGCCCTTTGATAGCCCCCAGCGCATAACGCGTCGCCGTAGCTCAGCAGGACCTGTGCCTCCAAGACGGCAAATCAATAGTGATTACGACGATCGCAACGCCCCCCACCGTCAAGGTCAGGGTCCGAGGCCAACCTTTTTAGCCCTGAGGGACCACGGCAAGGTTTATGTCGCAGACCTCCCCAATCTCTCTGACGGGCAACTGGTCCACATCTGCAAAGAAGCTGAGGAAGTTCTTGAAAGCCTGGAGCGTCGCATCAGCGATCTCGAACGCGAAGCACACAACGGTTTCGGTGATAGCGACACCTTCATCAAGGCATCCACCAAACGAGATGTGACTCGTCGCTTCATCCGAGCCATCCAAGGTGAGCAAGAACATCGCCTCAGCAATCCAGCCCTACGCAGGGCGGCCGCTGAATCTCTGCCTCGCACGTTCCTCGAGATCTCACGCCACCGCTTGCCTGGAGCAACTTTTGATTCACTGCTTCAAGAAGCTTTGGCAGCCTGCGAACTGAAGGAACTTGACTCCGGCATTGCTCCAGAGGCACCCGTCAAGGTAGTCCCCATCCGCGCTACTGCAACCACTCTTCCGGTCGTGGTGACACCTGATCCAAATCTTCCCAGCTCAACCAGCGCCTGATAGGGGTTCATTACTCCAAATGGATGGCCGTCCCCTGTATAAGTACTGCCAACCGAGCTAATCGAAAGACTCTAGAAATTGCAACGTCAAGGTTGAGATGCTTGGGCCCACTCCTGTTTCACCAGCGCTCCCATCTGAAGGGGCATGATCACAAAATCGAATCAAATCGCCATCCTCGCGATCATGACGAGAACCGGCAAATCATCCGATCCATTTCACTCCAGAAAACCTCTAAGGGGAAAGGAGGCAAAAGCGGTTGACACCCCAGAGGATGGAGATGTCCTTTGCAACCACTGTCGGCGAACCGCAATCAATGGCATACGTTGTCTGGGAATGTGTGTCGCTGATAGCGACTATTAACTAGATGCGCACTCCGATTGTTCCCCTCTTACTGATCAGCCTATCCATGGTTGCTGGAACAAGTTCAATCGCCGATCCACGCCAAGCTATTGGTCGCTTTGAAACGATTGCTAGCAAATGTCAATACAGATTGGGGAGCGGCTCTCTGCAGACTTGCAAGGTTGTTCAGATGGATCGCAAGACAGCAACAGTGACCGGGGTACGCTTCATCGGCCGAGGCGTAGTACACGGGTCCAGCCGTCATCTCACCTTTGTCGCCAACGCACCGGATGAGAGCATCCCATTAAGCTGTATATCAGGCAGCTGCACCCTGAACAAGAAAAGATGGACAGCCACGGTGAGCAGCGTGGCAGAAAGCAAGTTTGATGGGCGAGGGGTTGCAGAAGGACTGCCTCAAGCCTGGCCGGTAAAGGGTGATTGTGAGCTCTCTTTGAAAAAACTCCGCTGCAGGGCACGGGCCATGAGTGGAGAGATCCTTACCGGAGAAGCCCAACTGTGAGAGATCAGCAAGAGCGCGCAACTTCAAGGCGAGGATCCATATAACTGGCTAGCGAACCTACCTGCAAACTTGTCGATCCTGCGCACCACAAGAAGACCCAGGGCCAAATCCGGCTCGTTGTAGCTTTCGTGAAGGAAAAGGCTTGCCCCTTTAGCAGTCAGAGAACAGCAATGATCTTTTCTAAGCAGTAAAGAAAGCGCTTAAGATAGCTCAGCAGAGGCAGCAGAACTCAGTGAGCAGAAGGGCATTAGAGCTCTAGAACGGGTTAATTCAATCCGGACTAATACTGAATTGACAACTTCATTTTACAAGAGAGAATGAGAAAAAAAGAATCCATGCAATTTGGCAAAGTGAAGACTTGGGAAACTTCAAAATTGACCAGCCAAAAGTGAACCAACATCACTCCCAAATTGCATTGTGCAGACAGCAAGAACCTAATCTAGCGGCATGACTCTTTCACCCATTTAGCAGCGATTTCATCGCCCAATGCGGATGCCTCTCTCCAATCAGCACAAGCACCTGTTAGGTTGCCATCATTCTCTTTTGAAATTCCACGATTTAGGTAAGCAACCGCAAGTTGAGAATCAATCTCTAGCGCCTTATTGTAATCAGCAATTGCCGCTCGATTGTCACCTGATTTCCTATTTGCAACACCGCGATTGTTATATGCAATAGCATGCCTGGCGTCAATTTCCAGAGCCTTGCTGTAATCATCAATCGCACCTTTATAATCCTCTAGTTCATCCTTTGCATTACCACGATTATAATATGCAAGAGCATACTGAGGGTCAATGATTAATGCCTTACTAAAATCTTCAATTGATCCCTGATAATCACCAATCCCATATTTAGCATTGCCGCTTTTAATATAAGCATTTGCATCATTCTCTTCCCCCTCGCTTCTTGCTGAGACCGCCACCCCGGCAACTCCCACAACAGCCGCAGAAACAATCACCAGGGGTTTTCCTACCCGAAAGAACGACAAGCCAACAGCAGTGACAGCAGCTGTGGCAACACCTACGGCAAAGGCAGCAGTACGGCGTGGCATTGAGATCATTCTCCTATTGACTCACCCTAGACAAAAGGTGCCCCTCTCCCAAGAGGGAAGCAGTTTTTTGGCATCAAGATTAAAAAGGACACCCTCAACCGACGTCCTTAAACCCGAAACTAATTTTTGGGCATCTACGACCTCAGACTGATAAGCAATTTCAAGCCGGGCGAAATCCAAGCTTCAGCAAACAAAGCAACCCCTCCCTCAGGTGCCTCCATTGCAGAAACGAACTGCTGCAGAGACGCTCATACCGCTGTTCCTTGTCTCTTCAATACAGGCATTAAAAAACTTTGCTTCCTGCTTAAGCGGATACAACTTGATCGCAATTGCCAAAAGAGCAAATGCTGCTATCCACCTTGCGGCTAAACCTCCAGCCCCAAATGCATACCAAAGGATCCGCCTACTACCGGAGGAGCTAGCGCATTTCTTGGACTTCTTGGATTTCTTACCCTTGCCGTTGTCCTTTGCCATTGAATCAGTGATGATTAAACAAACACTAGGCTGTTCGAGCTCAAAGCAGCTTTAGGTCTTCCAAAAGAGCGCCAGGATGGTAGAACAAGACCAAATCAACATTCCAAGCAGCACCTCATTCACTCCACAACAGCGTTGAATTTGCCTTGCTGAAATTGGCTTGCTTTCTCCAGACTGATCAGGTGGAAGTGAGCAGCTCACCAATCCCAACGAAAAACCCAGGAAAGGCCTGATGCTTGGCAGGAATAAACAAAGATCCTAGATCGAGCTCTACCCCCTTCAGATCACCACGCAATCAAAGACACACCTGCAAGCAAGAGTGTTGTAACTACAAAACCAAGACCAAAGACAATTGCCCCTATTCCTGTATTCCAATAAATAGACATGGTTAGCAACTCATCTCCTTTCTTTAAAGATTGATCTGGCGATGAGCCCAGCTGAAAAGACACATAGTCATTGATCCATACCTGTGTTGCTGATCGATAGGGTGATTCGGTTGTCACAAAATCGACAACCTCTATGACTCTCTCTTTAATTGTCGCTCGTGTCACTTATACAACCGCCCTTGCAATCAAGGTGATAGCAGCAAACAGAACCGCTGAAACGAGGAATCCAACCGCAAAAATACCTGCAACTATGCCTGTATTCAAATAAACGGAGACAGTCGCTAACTCCTGTCCTTTTTTTTCTGCCACTGATTTTTTCTCTGCCACTGGATGAAGCTGAAGGAATCAATATCCTATCGCCCCACCTCTTTGGATTACTTGTGACCTGCTCTGCAGAACCTTCGCTTGAGGACGGAAGGACTAGCAAGGTCTGTTCGGGCTCATCAAGAGCTCATCACCCTCCACCTGTATGTCCAATACCCTCATATGGCAACAATCGACCCATGAGCCAATGTTCTGACCCTCCAAAGAGCAAGCAGGCCCACAAAAGAAGAAACGACAATCCACTGGCAATTGCTTTTACCTCAATGATCATGACCACCTCATTGGTGAAGGGAGAGCTCAACCCGCGTTGAATGCTGTCTCTTGCACCACAACAGGTTCCCCCCCATAAAGATAAAGAGCCTTAGGTTCAAGCCTGAAATAGAGCACCGCATCGGATGCCCTCAAGTACAGGCCTCATTTTCTGAGTATCTGCGTCATAGGACTCCTAAATCAATCCTGAGCATTCGGAATCAAAGCATCAGCAGGTAAAGCCGATCCCTTTGATTGACATTCAAGCGCTTAGACAAAGACCCCCAGCGAGCACTTCATGTCAGAGCGCCGATCATCAAGCTGAGGCATTAAATGAAGCAGAGTGCTGCCTTAACTTTCACGAGGCCATCAGCACTAGAGGGAAAGAAGTTGGCAGACCACAACTGCAAATTGCTTTGGCAGCAATCGATGAAGGTGATGAATTGGTAGTTGTGAAGTTGAACCAACTAGAAAGAAGCCAAGTGGAGGCGATTGCAAGGCTCCACGACCTTCAGAAGAAAGGCATCTATATCTGAACACCGGATGCTCTTATCAACACAAGCGCAATAGGTAAATTGACGCCAGTCCTTCTTGGACTTCTTTCTGGTCTTGCTGAAGTAGAGCATTCGCTGGCCCGAGAAAAAACACTTGAGCACATTCAGCACCGCTTGAAAACAGGAGAAAAATTTGGAGGGCGATCCAAGAGAAATGCTGCAAAGGAGAGTTTGATGCTGAGGTTGAGGGATGAAGGGTGCTCTTATCAGCCCATGAGAAAACAAACAGAACTTGCACTCTCAACAATCCTCAGGATTATCATGAGAAAGGAAGCATTAGCCGCATGAACCTGATCGAAGCACACAAGAGATCTATTGAACGTGAAAAGAAGAAGCTTGGGCTGTCTGACTATGGGTTGCTCTGGATTTCCTTCCTAAGAGGAGCATTTGTCGCCCTGATCATTGAGAGGTTAATCGTCCATTAATGAAAACAGTCTTACTTGGCCTCATCGTTGCCCTTCTCTGGTCTTCGCCTCAAGCAAGAACCACGACAGCCAATGGGCTCAGGATGGCGGCAAACTGGTTGGATCCAAAGGAGGATCCAAAGGAGGAACCAACAAAGAGCCCCAAACACATAACAATCCCAAACCCTTTATATGTTGAGCAAGAATAAAAATAGAGCTCATTTCTAATTAAGAGATCAAAACTATTCAATGGCCTCTATAATGAGAGATGAACAAACTTCAAAAAAGGCGGCAGAGCAAAGAACACCCTCCTCCTACGCTGTTGAAATGAGAATTGTACTTCAACCATTTTCATATTTTCTCTTATTTCCTGCCCATTGAGCAAATAAGATCATGAGCGATGTTAGCTTAAGCACAGCTGGTTTATTGCCCTCATATGAAAGACGCTAATGAGCAAGTTTTAAGCGAAGAGAGCAAAGAGGTATGGCGAGATCATGTTCTTCAAGAAATAGTTAATTTTCTTGGGTCCCGCAAGGACGAAATTTATGAGAACTATGCCAAACAGAGCGAAGCAAGACTCTCCAAAGAAGTCATTGAGGGTGAAGGCTTGATGGACTTTGAACTCGCGATTACTTTCCTACGAGACAAGAAAAAATGGTTTGGACTTGGCTCCGGTTTCTTCAAGGCTAATCTCATTCGTTAAGTTAATGGAATCGTGACAACGTTGGTTGAGAAGTAGCCCAACTCCCCTTCCGCTCCCCTTCCGCTTTTGCAGAGAACTAAGACGAGAACACGCCAGTTACTGCAACTTGTTTGGAGGACATTGTCGAAGGCGGCACCCAGATTCGAACTGGGGATAAAGGATTTGCAATCCTCTGCCTTACCACTTGGCCATGCCGCCGCCAGGGAGACTCAATTCCCTGCAGCGGATCGTATCAGCCACTCTGCTAGCTCTCTGCTCGTGATTTGCAACGGGCATGGCGAGGATCTGATTGCACTACGGGTGTTGGAGGCCCTACATCGCAAATGTCCGAATCTGCCCATTGAAGTGCTTCCCCTCGTAGGGGTAGGACAAGCTTTTGAACATGCCTTAGCCGCTGGATGGCTTAAGCGCCTGGGCCCTTCAGCGCCCTTGCCAAGTGGTGGCTTCAGCAATCAAAGCTTGCGGGGACTGATTGCTGATCTTGCCGCCGGACTCACTCTGCTCAGCTGGCGACAGTGGCGATGTGTGCGCCGCTCAGCCAAAGCTGGCAAAGCCATTCTGGCAGTAGGAGACCTGTTGCCCCTGCTCATGGCATGGAGCAGTGGTGGAACCTATGGCTTCATCGGCACACCGAAAAGTGATTACACCTGGAGAAGTGGACCAGGCCGGGCCTTGAGCGACCACTACCACCGTCTCAAAGGCAGTGAATGGGATCCCTGGGAATGGGCCCTAATGCGATCTTCGCGATGCCGAATGGTTGCCGTTCGTGATCATCTCACCGCCAGAGGACTACGACGGCACGGGGTCGCCGCAAAGGCGCCTGGGAACCCAATGATGGATGGATTCAAGGTCGAATCAATTCCTACCGCCCTCAACCGATGCCGGCGACTGTTATTGCTCTGTGGAAGTCGAATGCCCGAAGCAGGCATGAATTTCAAGCGACTCCTTGAAGGCCTAGGCCAGCTCGATAGCGATTTACCGCTAGCAGTACTTGTAGCCTTTGGCTCCCAACCCAGCCTCAACCAGCTCGAAGCGATTCTCAGAACCGATGGATACCTACCATCCACCACCCCCATCGACACCCTGGGAGCCAAGGCCTGCTGGGTCAAAGGTACACAACTCTTGCTGCTCGGGCCTGGTCAATTCAACCGCTGGGCGGCCTGGACCGAAGTGGGCCTTGTCACTGCTGGAACCGCCACAGAACAACTTGTCGGTCTAGGCATTCCGGCCTTATCCATGCCTGGAGCAGGACCACAATTCAAACGACAATTCGCCATGCGGCAAAGTCGTCTCTTGGGAGGAGCCGTACTGCCCTGTCAAAGCAAAGAAGAACTGGCAGACAGGCTGCAGAGACTGTTAAAAGACGACTCCCTTCGACAGCGATTAGGCAGGATTGGCAACAGACGAATGGGAACAGCTGGCGGCAGTGCTGCACTCGCAGCACTGATCTCACAGCTTTTATTAGGGCATACGAGAGCACCTAGGCAACGCTCTGTTTGACACGCCATAGCGGATACTGAACGCTTGCAGCACCACTGCCATCGCGGCCATGCAGGACCATGCCTTAGTGAAAATCTGCGCCGAACTGGCCAGCTGCCTCAGCATTAGCCTTGCCTCGGCCCGAAGAAAGGTTGACCTGACAGCAAGTCGAGAGGAGGTTAGGGATCTTGAAGGCCGCAAGGCCATTGCCGAACGTCTACTTGAGGAGGCTCGATCTCGTCCAACAGAAGGAGAAAACACCTCAGGCTCTCAACTCGACCGACTTCTGGAAGCTGTGGCCAGTGAAGAGAACTTCATGGTTGAGGACTAAAGCCCACGACACTGGTCAATGTTCAAAGATCTGGGTAAATCGCAAACGATCCAGTTCCGCGATGACAGGAATGCAGCTGAAACAACGCTGAGCAATCTCCCAGCGCCCCTCACGTCGCAACATCATTTCTAGACGGTGCCTAGCCGGAAGCAGATATCGAGCATCGTTGGCTGCATAGGCCAACTGAACATCGCTGAGTTCCTCAACCCTTCCCCAATCACTGCTCTGAGCCTGCTTATCCAGTTCAACTCCAACCAACTCCATCACCACCTCCTTCAACCCATGGCGAGGGCTATAGGTTCGTGCAAGGCGACTGGCCACCTTCGTACAGAAAATGGGCAAAACGGAGATGCCCAATCCGCTAGCAAGTGCGGCCACATCAAAGCGAGCAAAGTGGAACACCTTTTCAACAGAAGGGGCCTCCATTAGCTTCTGCAAGCGAGGGGCAGAGGTCTGACCCAAACCGATCCGCACGCATGCCACATTGTCGGCAGGGTCACAAATCTGCACGAGACAGAGACGGTCACGGCCATGAATAAGTCCCATGGCCTCTGTGTCTACCGCAATGGCAGATGCTCTGAGATATCGATTCGCCCAGTCTGAGTCGAGATCCCCATCGAAAACGACAAAGCTTGCAGGAGCTTGAGAAAAGTCGGCCATTAAGCAAATGGCGCAGGGCCAGGACAGATCCTCACCACTCTGAAGGGCCACAGCGCCGGCTTGCTCATTTTGCTGATTTGAAAACGGTGGCGAGACTGGGTTGAATCAGGCATGGTCACTCGCTCACCTTGAGCATCCGACGCATGCCCTCGCTGAACTGTCTGGCCGATATCAAGCAAGATTTTTTCTACCACCGCCACAGTTTCTCGATCGAGGAGCAACCGTCTACAGGTTGCTGATCTACTTGCTCAAGACAGTCAACTATCAAGCAAGAAGCTTGCATCAACTAGCGCTGAGGCAGCCACGCCATCGGCTTTCGAAAGGCATGCTGCAAAAAGCCCTGAATTTTCTAAAGAACTAAGCCTCATAAAGCGCCACCAAGCAACGCTGCCCAAAACCTGATCCAACCCAATCGCATGCTTCAGCTCCTCGCTTCAGCAAAGGCTGATGCAAAGCGACCGATAGAGCCCTGCCATGGCATCGTAAAGACCTAGAACAGATGGGTACATCAGCACCCATGCACGAACGCGATGCCGGCGGTCTTCTCCTCGACCCTGCTACTCACAGTGCTACTGGCCATCGGCCTGGTGTTCTTTCTGCGGGCAGCAAGTAAAGACCGAACCACGGTTGTAGATGTTCACTCACCGCGTCCCCCACTAGAGGTCCTCAATGGAATGATCCACTGGCTGGAGGAACGAGGCTGGAAGCAAGATAGTGGCGATGCTGATAGACAACTCCTTCGCTTCAGTGGAAGCGTTGCCTCCAGCCAATCGCTGGCAGTCCTGTTGTCCCTATACGCTGCAGTTGGTTCAGGATGCCTTGGACTGGTTGTCCGCCAGCTTTATCCCCTACTGGACTGGTGGCCACTTCTGCTTATTGGTCTGGGCCCACTCGCAGGATTGATCTACAGCAATCGCGCCAACCGCATTGAAGCCGTTGAACTTCGCTTGATCAGCGCCAGCGACGACGAAGGCAGCACCCTGCGGCTGAGGGCCCATCGCGACGAACTGATTGCCATGGAATTGGAACTCTCCCAGCCCCTTGAGCTAGCTAGCGATGGCTCTCTTCTATCCTCTCCAATCTGAGTGATTTCAAATCTCAACGGGAGAGGCAGGAGCCTATTGATTCTGAGCACAGCTTTCAGCTTGGGGATCAACTTGCTTGGCCAGGCCACTTCCGCAGAAGCACCATCTCCGCCAGCTATTGAATCTCCTTCAAGAACAGCCCCGTCTCAATCACCGATTGAAGAACTAAACACCGGGCCCCGCACACGCTTAAGGGGCAATTGGGTAGGTCGCCAACCGGTGTCTCCCTCTTTAAAGATTGTTGTCATGGCAGGACACGCAGACTCTCAGGGGATGCATGGCTCAGGAACCCCAGGTGCTGCAGTTGATCAAAGGGGAGAAGCGCCGATGGATCCCCGCATGCGGGATGAACTCTTTTGGAACCGGAAAGTACGCGATGCAGTCGTTGCCCTCAGCAAGCAAAAAGGGCTCAATATCATCGGCTACGACCCAGGAGCACTCTCAATTGCTAAAGCGAGTGATCCACGTACCAACTGGTCAGTAGCCCGCCGCCTTTCTAGGCAAGGCAACTACATCCTAGAAATTCACTTCGATGCATACAGCCCGCATGGATATGGATCTGGACTGATCCCGGCCCTCAATCGCAACCTCAACCGAGTGGATGAAAGTCTTGCTCAGAGCTTCGGTCGATTTCCCAGACTCTTCCGGGGAGGACTTGGTGGACCACGACGAGGGATCAGCATCCTTGAAATCGGAATGCTGGAAGGGATTCTGGAGGCCAATCTCCGCAACCCCAAAACCAGAGAAGCAACCATTCAAGCCATCGCCCTTCAAGTCACCGATGCTTTGATGCTGGGAGTACGTGGAAAGACGTCTACGTCTTCTAATCCACCGCCTGGTGTGGTCGACAACGCTCCTCTAACGTCGAATCCTCAAACCAATTCTGAGGTCGAGTAAACAAATCAGTGAGCAAAGCCTCCCTTGAATCAGCTGGTGCGACATATCCATACTCCCAACGAGCCAATGGTGGCAAAGACATCAAGATCGACTCAGTTCGGCCATTGGTTTGCAATCCGAAAATCGTGCCCCGATCCCAGACCAGATTGAACTCCGCATATCGCCCACGGCGATACAACTGGAATTGACGTTCTCGGTCGCAATAGGCCTGCTGCTGACGTTTCTCCACAATCGGCACATATGCCGGCAAGAAAGCCTTCCCACAAGCCTTGGCCAGCTCAAATAACTGATCCCAGCTCTTCGGATGAGGCCCTAACTCCCTTGAGACCTGTGCAGCTGGACCCTCAGGGTTTTGACCTTTGTAAAGCACTCCAGATCCATCCTGGTAGTCGTAAAAAATCCCACCCACACCACGGGTCTCACCACGGTGCTTCAGATAGAAATATTCGTCACACCAAGGTTTAAAGACCTTGTGGAGCTCAGGTCCAACCGTATCGCAAGCCTGCTTGTGAACGCGATGAAAATGGCGGGCATCTTCCAGATAGGGATAAAACGGCGTGAGGTCAGCGCCACCGCCAAACCACCACACCGGCCCCGCCTCGAAATAGCGGTAATTAAGGTGAATCGTAGGCACATAGGGATTGCGCGGGTGTAGCACCATCGAAGTGCCGGTGGCGAACCAGGGATGCCCCTTTGCCTCAGGCCGCTGATTCAGAATCGACGGAGGCAACTCCTCGCCGTGCACCTCAGAGAAATTAACGCCGCCCTGTTCAAAAACTCGGCCCTCACGCATCACCTTGGATCGCCCACCACCCCCTTCAGGCCGCTCCCAACTGTCAGTTCTAAAAGATTGGCCACCATCAAGACTCTCCAGTTCATTACAGATCTCATCTTGCAATCCGAGTACCAATTCACGTGCACGTTCGCGCGAGTGAGGAGGAGGACCTTGGCCAACATTCTCAGAAGCACCCATAACCTTGCCAATCAAAGTAGGAACCATACAGACAACAGTAATAGAATTGCGTTGTATTTTGCGCCAGAGCAGCTCTGTTTTTGTGTCTTTTCAGATATCGCCCTTGAGAACTGTCACGAGAGTCCACACATAGGATCCTCTCACCTGAAGGAAAGGCATGGTCACAGCCGAGCAGGCACACAATGCGCTTGATCAAGTCAAGGATTCAGGCAGCGGCCGCTCGGCTATTGAAATGGGCTGGATTGACCAGGTCCGTGTCATTCCTCCTCGCGCCGTCATCCGCCTCACCTTGCCTGGATTTGCCCAAAGCCAAAGGGATCGATTGGCACAAGAAGCTCGACAAGTACTGCTAGAGCTCAACGGCATCAGTGAGGTGCAGATTGAAATTGGGGAGACTGCCAGCCAGGGGCCTATAGGCCAGGCCGGCCATGGACAATCTGCCGAGCCCCAGGCCATCCAAGGGGTTCGGCAGATTGTCGCCGTAAGCAGTGGTAAGGGAGGTGTTGGCAAAAGCACCGTGGCCGTCAATCTGGCCTGCGCACTAGCCCAAGAGGGCCTAAGCGTGGGACTGCTCGATGCTGATATCTACGGACCAAATACTCCAACCATGCTTGGAGTCGCTGATCGCACGCCTGAGGTCAGCGGCAACGGTCCTGAGCAATGCATCATCCCGATCGAAAGTCATGGGATAGCAATGGTGTCGATGGGTCTGCTGATCGAGGAGAACCAACCCGTAATCTGGCGCGGCCCGATGCTGAACGGGATTATCCGCCAGTTCCTCTATCAGGCCTACTGGGGGGAGCGGGATGTTTTGGTGGTCGATCTACCTCCAGGCACTGGCGATGCACAGTTGTCACTAGCGCAGGCAGTTCCCATTGCGGGGGTGGTGATTGTCACCACCCCCCAGAAAGTTTCACTGCAGGATGCTCGCCGAGGACTGGCAATGTTCAAGCAAATGGGCATCAACGTGCTCGGCGTGGTCGAAAACATGACCGCCTTCGTACCTCCCGATCAACCAGAGCGTCGTTACGCCCTATTCGGCTCTGGAGGGGGAGAGCAGCTGGCGATGGAAAACAATGTCCCTCTGCTGGCACAAATCCCTATGGAAATGCCTGTGCAAGAGGGGGGTAATGAAGGTAGCCCCATCGTTCATAGCCGACCCGAATCAGTGAGTGCCAAAGCCTTCAAGCAATTAGCCAAACAAGTTCTGGATTGCGCCTCCAAGGCCAGCTGACCATGCATTCAAGCCAGAGGCGGCGACGCAATGGTGGCAAGTCCTTCCGTTCTAAGGGGCATCTACGCAGATGGTGGAAAGAACTGGATCTAGTGCTCTGGGGGGTGCCAGTGGCCATGGTGATGCTTGCGGGCGTCCTGATCGCCAGCACTCAAAGACAGGCTGATTACGCCGACTGGTATCACCACTGGATCACCGCTGGATTGGGATGCTTGGTCGCTCTGTTGCTGGCCCGATTGCCAGTCCAGAGACTGCGGCCGCTATTAATTCCCCTCTACGCACTCACTGTTCTGAGCCTGGTAGCCGTTCGCCTAATCGGCACCTCCGCCCTAGGCGCTCAGCGGTGGATCAGCATTGCTGGGGTGAATGTTCAGCCATCTGAATTCGCCAAACTGGCAGCAATCCTCCTTTTGGCAGCAGTACTCGACCGCCACCCGATAGAACGCCCCATCGACCTGATGAGGCCTTTGGCCGTGATTTCTGTGCCCTGGACACTGGTCTTCCTGCAACCGGATCTCGGCAGCTCACTCGTGTTCGGCGCCCTGCTAGTGACGATGCTCTATTGGGCTGACATGCCCTGGGAATGGGTCCTGTTGCTCCTATCACCTCTAGCCACAGCACTCCTTGCAGGGCTATGGCCTTGGACTCTCTGCGCATGGCTCCCTCTGATGGGTTTCCTGGCCTATCGCTCACTGCCATGGAAACGCCTGGCAGCTTCGCTCACTTTGGCGCTGCAAGGAATCGTGGCTATTACCACCCCTTGGCTTTGGTTGCATGGCCTCAAGGACTATCAAAGAGAACGGCTGGTGCTGTTTCTCGATCCCACCAAAGACCCCCTAGGTGGTGGCTATCACCTCCTGCAAAGCACTGTGGGCATTGGCTCTGGCCGGCTATTTGGCACAGGGCTGCTGCAAGGTCAACTCACCAAGCTACGTTTCATCCCCGAGCAGCACACCGATTTCATCTTCAGTGCTCTTGGAGAAGAAACTGGCTTCATCGGGACCATCCTTGTCGTAACAGGCTTCGCGCTACTAATGGGACGCCTACTACAAGTTGCCAGAGAAGCCCGCACTGACTTCGAATCACTGGTTGTCATAGGCGTCGCCACGATGGTGATGTTCCAAGTGGTCGTGAACATCTTTATGACCATTGGCCTTGGTCCTGTAACTGGTATCCCCTTACCATTTATGAGCTATGGCCGCTCAGCAATGGTGGTGAACTTCGTAGCACTTGGACTCTGCCTTTCGGTGGCACGCCGAGGCCACACAAGACTCAATAACTGGTGAGCGATTCCATCTCGCTCACCACGATCCAACAACGACTTGCAGAAGGTGTCACTCCTGGCCGGGTCGATGAAGCCACCGTTCGACGTCTGTGGTGGGCAGCCCTGGACACCTTGCAAGACGACATCCTGCTGCCAATGGATCCTGAGAAGGGGCTTTGGCTGGCAGCACCCCTACCTGCGCTCTATGAGCCAAGACTGCTCGAACGCTTAAAAGGATGGGTCTGGGCACCAGACGAGCTCGAAACACTCCATTCTCCTCAAGGCGGCCTCTTGCCTCCCAGTCGCGTGAGGTCATCAATCCATGAGAAAAGCAATTCAGCTGTCGGGGGCTATCAACGGTTACCACTGCGCCAAAACGATGGTCATGAGCCCCTTCTGCTGATCATTACCCCGGATGTTCAAATTGCCCTAGCCCTGCATGGCAAACCTGCAGAGCGCCATCTATTAATGCGCAGTGATCCAGAAACCCTCAGTGATCTCTTGAAGATGCTGGACCTGAGACTGAACAGCGAAGACCCTGGCCATGCCATTGCGCTTCGTCAGGCTTTGGCAAACCTAGGACCTTTACAAAGCAACCCTGAACTAGAAAAAATCTTCTGGCCTCGACTTGCGGAACGGTTGGCCGGCATGGCCCCAAGTCTCACACTGCAACCGATTCCTGAAAGATCACACCCGGCCAAGTTCAGAGAAGAAGCCAATCAAGAAACGAGTACTGAACTCATTCTGCTGGAGGCTCTCACTCATGAGGTGCGAACCCCACTAGCGACCATCCGAACCCTGATCCACTCCCTGCTGCGGCGAAGTGACCTTCCTGGTGTCGTAGTCAAACGTCTCAAACAGATCGATGCTGAGTGCACTGAGCAAATTGATCGATTCGGTCTCATTTTTCATGCCGCAGAACTTCAGCGGCAGCCACCAGAAGCGTCCATGCTCGCCCATACCGACCTCGGCGCCATGCTGACAATGCTTCATCCAGCCTGGCGTCAGCAGCTCGAACGCCGCGGGGTAGGACTCCAGATCGATATCACCCCTGATTTGCCAGAAGTTCTTAGTGATCCAAGACGTCTTGAACCGATGCTGGGTGGATTAATTGATCGCACGAGCCGCGGCCTGCCAGCAGGTGGCAGCCTATCGCTCACGCTTCGCCCTGCGGGCCCCCGCCTAAAGCTTCAAATCCTCAGCCAAATACCAAATCATGAAGATCAAGGAGCCAGCAGTAGGGATCAAAAGGCTGCTCTAGGCCCAGTGCTGAGCTGGGACCCCAAAACCGGCAGCCTGCAACTCAGCCAAGCTGCAACCCAACGAATGCTGGCTAGCTTGGGTGGGTGGCTAACACAGCGTCGGGACAAAGGGCTCACAGTATTTTTTCCCATCGCTGATGAAAAAACTTGAACTCCAAAGCAAGCCACAATGTTGACGGGTGTGAAGCTTGCTGCCAAGCAGTGCCATAGAGCACAAAACGCAGTGCTACTTTTCACCAGTAACGGTATGCCGATTCTCGAGGTTACTCATGACAGCAACGGCGTTAACAGGTCAGTATCCCAAGTATCTAGGGAGCACCGGGGGCCTTCTAAATTCCGCTGAAACCGAAGAGAAGTACGCCATCACTTGGAGCAGCTCAACAGCTCAGGCGTTCGAACTACCCACTGGCGGCGCAGCTGAAATGAATGAGGGCGAGAACCTCATGTATTTCGCTCGCAAAGAACAATGCCTCGCATTAGGCACTCAACTGCGTACCTTCAAACCCAAGATTGAAGACTACAAAATTTATCGCGTCTTCCCTGGTGGTGACACCGAATTCCTGCATCCAAAAGACGGCGTATTCCCCGAGAAAGTCAATGAAGGGAGGGCTATGGTGAACGTCAACAATCGCCGGATCGGAGAAAACGCCAATCCAGCTAAATTAAAATTCAGCGGGCGCAACACCTACGACGCCTGAGTTCCTTTCGCCTGAAGGGTACGGGGATCTTCAACCACTCGGCACCAGCTGCGAAGATTCCCTCATGCTCAGCTCTGATCGTGACCATTTCTTTGAGATGGCTGCTAGTGGTGCCAATTTCATTCCTTTGGCCCGCAGTTGGCCAGCGGATCTGGAGACCCCTCTAACAACTTGGTTAAAAGTTGGGGCAGACCATCCCCCTGGGGTTTTACTCGAATCGGTCGAAGGGGGTGAAACTCTTGGGCGTTGGAGTGTGGTTGCCTGCAATCCACTTTGGACAGCCACCTGCCGAGGGAATCACCTCAAACGTCGTTGGCGAGAAGGACAAACCGATGAAGCCATCGGCAACCCTTTTGAAGGCCTCCGGCAATGGCTTGCTCCTTATCGCACAGCAACCCTGCCAGGCCTACCCCCCCTTGGCCAGCTCTATGGAATGTGGGGTTTTGAACTGATCAAGTGGGTTGAACCCACAGTGCCCGTTCACTTAAGGGACAACAACGATCCGCCTGATGGCATCTGGATGCTGATGGACAGCATCTTGATCATTGATCAAGTCAAACGCCTCATCACTGCCGTGGCATACGCAGACCTGAGTGGCGAGCAAACGGCTAACGAAGCTTGGGACAAGGCACAAGCACGCATTCAAGACCTAGAAAAGTGCATGGCGGAACCACTTGCGCCGATTCAGCCACTGCAATGGCAACCAAAAAGTCAATCTCCACCTTCCACCATCAGTAACTACAGCCAACAAGGCTTTGAAGAGGCAGTTCAAACGGCCAAGCAACACATCGCCGCAGGGGATGTGTTCCAGCTTGTGATCAGTCAACGGCTGGAGACCAGAGTTCCTCAACAGCCACTTGAGCTCTACCGAAGTCTGCGGATGGTGAATCCTTCTCCATATATGGCTTTCTTTGACTTCGGCGACTGGCAGCTGATTGGTTCAAGCCCGGAGGTCATGGTCAAGGCGGAGCCTGTTGCCGATGGCATTAAGGCCAGCCTTCGGCCTATTGCCGGCACGCGTCAGCGTGGCGGCAACGAACTTGAGGACCGCAATCTTGAAGCAGAGTTGATGGCAGATCCCAAGGAACGTGCCGAGCATGTGATGTTGGTTGATCTTGGCCGCAATGACCTTGGACGCGTTTGCAGGCCGGGCAGTGTGACGGTGAAAGAGCTGATGGTGATCGAGAAATATTCCCACGTCATGCACATCGTCAGTGCAGTGGAAGGTGTGCTTGCCAAAGGCAAGGATGTTTGGGATCTACTCATGGCCTCATTCCCAGCAGGCACGGTCAGTGGCGCCCCAAAAATCAGAGCCATGCAGCTCATTCATGAGCTCGAACCCGACTCACGAGGCCCTTATTCAGGTGTGTATGGGTCCATCGATCTCAACGGTGCTCTTAATACAGCTATAACCATTCGCACAATGATTGTGCGGCCCCATCCTGAAGGCGGCTGGCAAGTCAAGGTTCAAGCAGGCGCTGGTGTTGTGGCCGATTCCATCCCCACCAAGGAATACGAAGAGACCCTCAACAAGGCAAGGGGAATGCTCACAGCCCTGGCCTGCCTCGAGTCCCACAAGTCATGAATACCCGGCTGCTACTTAAGGGGTTCGAAGTGGAGCTGTTCACAGGACGCTTCAGCGGTGAGCACGTCGGCGTAGCTACTGCCGTAGCAAGCGATCTTGCTGATTTCGTCACAGAACCAGACCACCGAAATCTGGAATACATCACTGAGCCAAATCAACACTACGGCCCATTGAGGGAAGCCCTGCTGGCTCCTAGGCGAAGACTGCGCCAATGGTTGGTTCCACGGCAGCTCACATTGATTCCTGGTAGCACCCTCAGCCTGGGCGACAGTCATCACTTTGAACGATCAGATCCGCTCAACCCCTATCACGATTTGATTGAGGCCAACTACGGCACCAGGGTGGTCACCACCAGTGTTCACATCAACCTAGGGCTTGAAGATCTACCGCTGCTGTTTGCTGCGCTGCGCTTGGTGCGTTGTGAAGCAGCCCTCTTTCTTGCCCTGAGTGCAAGCTCCCCCTTCCTCGATGGCCAGCCGACGGGAAGCCACTCTCAGCGATGGCTGCAATTTCCACTCACTCCAGAGCGGGTACCACTCTTCCAAAACCATCCTGACTATGTCGCTTGGGTTGAAGCACAACTGGCCACTGGCACGATGCAAAATGAGCGTCATCTATGGACCTCAGTACGGCCAAACGGACCTCGCCGCCCCTATCAACTCAACCGTCTAGAGCTGCGCATCTGCGACTTAATCACCGATCCTGATGTTCTGCTTGCAGTGACTGCCCTAATCGAACTGCGCGTACTCAGCCTTCTTCAGAACCCAAGCCAACTGGATCCACTCAAAGTGAGTCGACTAACCACCGCTGAACTTGCTGATCTTTGTGATGCAAATGATTCTGCTGTCGCTCAAATGAGCCTGGACGCAACCCTGCACCACTGGCGAGATGGGAGCCCCATCCTTTGCCGCTCCTGGATCGAGACAATGCTCGAGGGAATCATTCCGATCAGTAGAGATCTGGGCCTGGAGAAACAACTTGCACCGCTGCATAGGGTCCTAAATAAGGGCAATCAAGCCATGCAATGGCTACAGAACTATGCCGATGGCAAGCCTGTGCAGGCTGTCATTCAAGACAGCATTGCCGAAATGAACGCCGAAGAGCTCAAAGCAAGCAAAGCCGAGGCCATTTTGGGATGATCATGGCCAAACCTGAGTCCACTAGCGCATCGATGCAGCAGTCTTCCGCCCAAAAACCTGATTGCGATCAGCCCAGGGCAATCGGGGAAGGGCAGCAGGCAGGACGCTTACTGCAGAACCGCCTTGAACTGGTGGAAGACCTTTGGCAAACGGTGCTACGCAGCGAATGTCCACCGGATCAGGCAGAACGACTACTTCGACTGAAGCAACTCAGTGAACCTTTGGCCCTTGAAGGTGCAGATGAGAACAGTGCCAGCACAGCAATCGTGCTGTTGATCAAAGAGATGGACCTGGCAGAAGCGATCACCGCAGCACGCGCCTTCTCCCTCTATTTCCAACTGGTGAATATCCTCGAGCAACGGATCGAGGAAGACAGCTACCTCGCAAGTATGTCTTCTGGCAAAGAAAACAATCGCCAAGACAAACCCTATGACCCCTTTGCTCCACCGCTCGCCACGCAGACAGACCCAGCCACATTCAGGGAGCTGTTTGAACGACTTCGCCTTCTCAACGTGCCACCAGCTCAGCTGGAGACCCTTCTACAGGAGATGGATATCCGCCTAGTTTTCACTGCTCATCCCACTGAAATCGTCCGTCATACCGTTCGCCATAAGCAACGCAAGGTTGCAAGCCTGTTGCAAAAGTTGCAATCAGATCCAACAAAATCGACATCTGAGAAAGAAAGCCTGAGACTGCAGCTTGAGGAGGAGATCAGTCTCTGGTGGCGGACCGATGAGCTTCATCAGTTCAAGCCCTCCGTTCTGGATGAGGTGGATTACGCCCTCCACTATTTCCAACAGGTGCTTTTTGATGCCATGCCCCAGCTACGGCGTCGCCTGATCACTGCAATGGCCGAGAGCTATCCGGACGTACACATTCCACAAGCTGCCTTCTGCACTTTTGGATCTTGGGTTGGATCAGACCGAGACGGCAATCCTTCCGTTACACCAGAAATCACCTGGCGCACCGCCTGTTATCAACGTCAGCTGATGCTGGAGCGCTATGTCAATGCCGTTCAAAAACTCCGTGATCAACTCAGCATCTCCATGCAATGGAGCCAGGTAAGCACTCCACTGTTGGAGTCACTGGAAATGGACCGGCTTCGATTCCCCGAGGTTTACGAGGAACGAGCAGCCCGCTATCGACTCGAGCCTTATCGCCTCAAACTCAGCTACACCCTGGAGAGGTTGAAACTCACTCAACAACGCAACCAGCAATTGGCCGAAGCAGGCTGGCAAACCCCACCAGAAGGCCTCAACCCCAGTCCAAATCTAATTAATGCGGGAGAAGCCCTTCACTACAAATCAGTAGCAGAATTCCGCAGCGACCTGGAACTGATCCGCAACAGCCTGGTCAGCACAGATCTGAGCTGTGAGCCTCTGGATACCCTCTTAAATCAGGTCCACATCTTCGCTTTCTCACTAGCCAGCCTTGACATCCGTCAGGAGAGCAATCGCCACAGCGATGCTCTCGACGAATTAACACGCTACCTAAATCTCCCTAAGGCCTATGGCGACATGGACGAAAACGAGCGAGTGCAATGGTTAATGGAGGAACTACAGACTCGCCGCCCCCTGATCCCCTCTGCCGTTATCTGGTCGCCCAGTACAGCAGAAACGGTGGCCGTGTTTCGCATGCTGCACCGACTGCAGGAGGAATTCGGCAGCCGAATCTGCCGCACATATGTGATCTCAATGAGTCACACAGTTTCCGATCTACTCGAGGTGCTGCTGCTAGCCAAAGAAGCCGGCCTCGTGGATCCGGCGGCTGGTCATGCCGAACTGCTTGTGGTACCCCTCTTCGAAACAGTAGAGGATCTCCAGCGGGCTCCAGCAGTGATGGAGGCACTTTTAAGTTCACCTGTCTACCGCAATTTGCTGCCTCGTGTCAGCGAACAGGTCCAACCTCTGCAGGAGCTGATGCTTGGCTATTCGGACAGCAACAAAGACTCCGGATTTCTATCCAGCAATTGGGAGATCCATCAAGCCCAAATTGCCCTGCAAGATCTAGCTAACCGCCAGGGTGTGGCTCTGCGCCTTTTCCATGGACGCGGTGGATCTGTTGGCAGAGGAGGTGGCCCTGCCTACCAAGCAATCCTTGCCCAACCAAGCGGGACCGTACGCGGCCGAATCAAGATCACTGAGCAGGGAGAAGTGCTGGCATCGAAATACAGCCTGCCCGAGCTAGCCCTTTACAACCTAGAAACATTCACAACGGCCGTCCTACAAAACAGTCTGGTAACCAACCAGCTGGATGCCACCCCAAGTTGGAACCAACTGATGACCAGACTGGCTGGCCGTTCACGTGAGCACTATCGGGCCCTCGTCCACAACAACCCTGATCTGGTGGCCTTCTTCCAACAGGTCACGCCGATCGAAGAAATCAGCAAATTGCAAATCTCCAGCCGTCCTGCTCGACGCAAAAGCGGCGCCAAAGACCTCTCTAGTCTTAGAGCAATCCCCTGGGTATTTGGCTGGACGCAAAGTCGATTCCTGCTACCGAGCTGGTTTGGCGTGGGAACAGCATTAGCCGCCGAAGTCGAATCAGACGCTGACCAGCTTGACCTTCTGCGCAGACTGCACCAACGCTGGCCCTTCTTCCGAATGCTGATCTCCAAGGTGGAGATGACCCTTTCAAAAGTAGACCTAGACCTGGCCCATCACTACATGACTAGCCTTGGCAGCGAAGATTACCGTGAAGCCTTTAACCGTATCTTCGAGATCATCGAAACGGAGTACAGCCTCACCCGCCGGTTGATCTTAAACATCACAGGACAACCCAGGTTGCTCGGAGCCGATCCCGCCCTACAGCAATCAGTCGATCTTCGCAATCGCACGATCGTGCCCCTTGGTTTTCTGCAAGTGGCCCTGCTTCGCAAACTGCGTGATCAGAACCGGCAGCCACCAATGAACGATGCTGGCGATGGTCGTACTTACAGCCGCAGCGAACTGCTAAGAGGCGCACTGCTCACCATTAACGGCATTGCTGCAGGCATGCGCAACACCGGTTGAAACCACCGTGCTTGCCTTTCTTCAACAGCCCGAACTCCCCCCCGGCTTCCGGCTAGACCTTGAACAGCCACCCAATCCTCAAGCACTCAACAAACTTCTCGCTCGTTGCAGAGAAGCCACTCACACCTCAGAGCAATGGGCCCTGGCCTTTGAGCGAAGCGTTTGGCATCTAAGCATTGTTGAACAAGAAAAAGGAACCCTGGTTGGTTTTGTGCGCGCCACAAGCGACCATGGCCTCAATGTCAACCTCTGGAATCTCGTCGCCCAACCCGGCTCATTACAAGCACAATTGCTTGCAGTTCTCGTGCATCAAGCGCTTGAAAATTTGCGCCGAATTCTGCCTGGTTGCAGCATCTCAATATTGGCACCTGCCATCTCCCTCAAAGCATTGAAGGATCAAGGCTTCATCGTTGATCCTGATGGCATACGAGCGATGAGTTATCGACTCCGCTAAGTCGTTAAGTCAACATCATTATCGGATCCTTCCTGCAGCGATCAAAACCACGCTTTTAACCCAAGCATGACGAGAGAACTGCAGCACTCTGACCATCTTTGCTTGACCGACTACAACATGAATTGAGATCAGCGCCTCAGCTGAACGATGCAGCTGAAAGCTCTTGAAGAGTATGGGAGCTAAAGCAAATACGAGCATGGAGGGACTCGAACCCCCGACCCTCAGAACCGGAATCTGATGCTCTATCCAACTGAGCTACATGCCCACAAATATCGGCTGGATGCCGCTATATGAGAGCAACTCTCAAGCCCCCTCAATCAAGGTACCTTAACCTCATGCCGCTCCAAGACCGATTCGGCTTCACCAGCTTGAACTGCAGGGGTACCGCAATTACAGCAGGCTTCAGCTGGAGTTGACGGAAAATCGGCTGCTGGTCATTGGCCCCAACGGCATCGGTAAATCCAACCTTCTCGAAGCCGTAGAGCTGCTCGGCAGCCTGCGCTCGCATCGCGCCAGCAGCGACCAAGACTTGATCCACTGGGAAGAACAGCGTGCCCTACTTCGCGCCATTGCTGATGACAGTGAGAAGCTTGAACTGGAATTGCGGCGGCAAGGAGGTCGACAAGCCCGCCGCAACGGCAAAACGCTCACCCGGCAATTGGATCTAATCGGTCCACTGCGTTGCGTGGGGTTTAGCGCTCTCGATCTCAATCTCGTTCGAGGCGAGCCTGCCCTGCGGCGCCAATGGATTGATCGCGTCGTACAACAACTTGAACCGATCTATTCAGATCTGATCAGTCGCTACAACAAGCTGCTGCGTCAGCGAACCCAGCTATGGCGTCAGTGGCGCCACATCCCGATTCAAGAGCGTGATTCCCTCTTGGATGCCTTCGATGTACAGATGGCTTTAGTCAGCACACGCATTCATCGACGTCGCAGTCGAGCTCTCGCCCGCCTTGAACCACTTGCAGCCCGATGGCAGGAAACCCTCAGCAAACACAAGGAACGGTTGCGACTCGACTATCAGCCAGGCAGCCACCTGGAAGGTGAGGAAGCGGAAGAACCTTGGCGGTTGGCGATCGAAACTCAACTCCTAGACCAGCGCAGTGAGGAGGAACGGTTAGGAAGTTGCCGGATCGGTCCTCACCGCGACGAAGTGAGATTGCTACTCAACGATTTAGAAGCGCGCCGCTTTGGCTCAGCAGGACAACAGCGAACCGTGGTGCTGGCGCTCAAGCTTGCCGAACTAGAACTCGTAGGCGAACTCTGCGGTGAACCCCCTCTGCTGTTATTGGATGACGTTCTTGCGGAACTCGATCCCGGCAGACAGTTGCTGCTGCTCGAGGCTGTAGGAGAGAAGCATCAGTGCCTCGTTAGCGCGACCCATCTAGAGGGCTTCCAGGATGAATGGCAACAGCGATCACAGATCATCGAAGCAGGATCTTTAAATCTCTCGGGAGAGGTCCGCTAAGGTGGCGAGCTGATTTTTATTGCCTTGATGGAGAGAACCCTGTCTTGCTTGCATCCCAATCCAGGATGGGAAGACACCAATTACCAAGACAACACAAGCTCCATCAATCACAGCGCCACCGACATGGTGGGCAAGCACTGCATCCTCGAGCTTTATGACTGCGATCACGCCAAGCTCAATGACGAAGCCTTTCTAAGAACCACGATCACAACAGCAGCGAAGCGTGCTGGTGCCACTCTTCTCAATCTGATCACCCACAGATTTGAACCTCAGGGGGTCACAGGGCTTGCCCTTCTAGCTGAATCGCATCTCTCCATCCACACATGGCCTGAGAATGGTTATGCCGCGGTGGATGTCTTCACTTGCGGCGATCAAACGATGCCGGAACAAGCTTGTGAGCTCTTACGCCAGGAACTTGGTGCCAAAAGCCATGCACTAAAGAGCTTCCAACGGGAAACACCAGCAGCTCTAGCGACCGCAATACGCCATCCAAAGGCTTAATACAGCGAGCGACCTGCCGAAAGCAATACTGAAGCACTTGAGTGGTCGTCAAGGGCACTCCTAGAAGCCAAATGTATCTCACGCCTACTCACATGGCCCCATTCATCCACCTTCCGGTTCGTGGTGGCTTGAGATTCAGAGGCTGGTGACTAGTCAAGCCTCCTGTCATGCTCAAACTTATCCAAATGCTCTTCTTCTAACCTCAACCTTTGCTCTTCCCTTTTTCGATCATCGTCTCTCTTTCTCTCTTCTAAAGTAAGAACTTGCCCCAACCCAATCACCATTCCATTCAGTTCATCAAACCTTTTGTTCATTAGCCCTAGCATTTTTTCTAAGTCTTTGATGGCTAATTCTGTTTGACTGAGCTGTTCTTGAGACTCCTTCAGCAATTCCGATGTAGGCTTCATAGCAAATCTTGAAAAGTATTTGAATACAGAGACATTTCCTAGCGAAAGAGTGACCACAACGTTCTAACCATTTGACTAAGTCGTTCCAACCACTTATCTACAACCACAACCAACACTGGATATTTAGAGAAGGAAGATAAGATCCTAGTCAATACAAATCCCGGAGCGAGAGAATAATTCAACATGAACACAGGTTCGGTTTACTCTCCATTTTTCAGCCATGAGTAATGGTATGCATACAATTACTCATGGCCCTTAAGTACAGGGGTAGTTGTCAGGGCATCTAAGACCTACGGTCTTCAAGTTCCGTTTTTCACCGAGAGGGAAAGGGCGTTCAGTAGGAAAAACTTCTGATTGTTCGTCCTCTTGACTCCAAAGCAGCCTCTCTAGCTGCTGGAATTTGATGTGCAGAAATGCTCATGGTTGATTCTGCAAAAGTCTGTATTGTTTGCGAGCTGGAAGCGCAGCCGCAGGTTTGCCACCAGCACACCCAAACAGCATTGAGTACTTGGATAAGAACACAGCCATTCGTGAGGCAGAGGTGCTTCGGATTGAGGCGTCCCTCGCCGCAAAGCCCCATAGCCAACAAACCTTGACCAACCTCCCAGCTACCAAGAAGACGACTAGTAGTCGCTCTGCTCGCCCTGAATCAAGCTCAAAGCAAAACTAAAAGTCCTCCGTTTTGCCTTCGTTATCAAGATGCAGACCTACAAGGGATAGGGCATCTCACCAGCCACCCTTGTGAGCCATCGCGGGCTAAGACCCGGCGGAGCGAGCTCTAGCTAGTTGATTCCTCTCAAGCCCCAAATCAAGCTGTTGTTGCCCTACTCGCCCAGCTGGTGGAGCAGCAAGAACGACATTTCAGGCTTGTGGCCTATGGCATCAGCCAAAGCAGCAAGTTCAATCATCCGCAGATCGCAGCGCAGTCAACAGGAGTAGCGAAAGGGAGACAGCCGCAAGCCATTGCAAGCCTTCAATGCACTTGGCCAGTGCGATTGAGCTTGCCACTGACCAAACCTTCCAGATCAAGGCTAATGGAGGTGAAACCCAGCGCAAGGAAATGCGCGACAACCTGCTCACGATCCAACTCAAGCACCACATCCTCAATCCGATCAGCGGGAACTTCAATGCGTGCAGCCAAGCCCTGGCTGCGCACTCGCACCTCAGCAAAACCAAGCGTTCTTAACCAGGCTTCAGCAAGACCAACCTGACGCAATCGTTGAGCGTTGATGCTATTGCCATAGGGAAAACGTGATGCCAGGCAGGGCTGTGCAGGCTTATCCCACCAAGGGAATCCAAGAGCTCGTGAGATCTGGCGTACACCTGCCTTGCCAATCTCCAATTCAGCCAGCGGAGAACGCACACCCGCTTGACGGCCAGCCTCAATGCCAGGTCGATGCTCTCCCAAGTCGTCGTGATTCACGCCATCCACCACCTGAGCTCCACCGGCTGATTGCGCAATCGAACCCAGATGCCGATGTAATTCCCGCTTACAAGCAAAACAACGGTTTGTGGGATTACTGCTATAGGCCGGATCATCCAATTCCTCAGTCATGCATTCCTGGTGACGAATCTCAAGCCAGGCAGCCTGCTGACGGGCCTCATCGAGAAGCTCAGGGGCAAGTGCAGGAGAAACCCCTGTCACAGCAAAGGCTTGAGGCCCAAGTTGTTCCCGCGCAATCGCTGCTACTAGTGCACTATCAACTCCACCGGAATAGGCCACACAAACACCTCCAAAACTGGCAAGACGCTTGCGCAACATCTGCAACTGGGCATACTCCCGCTCCGGCAGAGGTTCCAACTGCCGAAACACCGCTGCACCAGCCGTCCCAGCACCCACCTTCTCAGCCCATCGATCTCGTTAAGCTCCAACCGTAGAGGACCCGTCAATGGCTTCGCAGACGGCAGCATCCAAGACACCCAGAAATCGCCAAACATCAAGCGGCAGAAGAGGACGTGGGATTGGCATCGCGACCGCAGCCGAAAGCAATGAACGCAGTCATGGCCAACTGCACATCTATGACGGCGAGGGAAAAGGTAAAAGTCAGGCCGCTCTTGGTGTTGTCCTACGCACCATCGGGCTCGGTATCTGCGAGCAACGACGAACCAGGGTGCTGTTGCTTCGATTCCTAAAAGGCCCAGGCCGCGCCTACGACGAAGATGCTGCCATTGAGGCACTGCAACAGGGCTTCCCTCACCTGATCGACCAAGTGCGCACTGGTCGAGGGGAATTTTTCATCGCCGAGGACGCTACCCGTTTTGATCGCCAAGAAGCCCAACGCGGCTGGGACATCGCCAAGGGAGCCATTGCCAGCGCCCTCTATTCAGTCGTTGTGCTGGATGAACTCAATCCCGTACTGGATCTAGGCCTGCTGGCTGTTGACGATGTGGTCAAAACACTCACCGATCGGCCTGACGGCATGGAAATTATCGTCACCGGACGGGCCGCTCCACGAGCCCTGGTTGAGGTGGCCGATCTGCATTCCGAAATGCGCGCCCATCGTCGTCCGGAGCCTCAGGATGACAGCGTCATTCCCTTCCTTCCCACCGGTGGAATTGAGATCTACACCGGTGAGGGCAAAGGCAAATCCACCAGTGCTCTAGGCAAGGCCCTACAGGCCATTGGCCGTGGCATCAGCCAAGACAAAAGCCATCGCGTATTGATCTTGCAGTGGCTTAAAGGTGGCAATGGCTACACCGAAGACGCTGCCATTGCAGCCCTAAGAGAAAGCTACCCCCATCTCGTTGATCATCTGCGCTCCGGTCGTGATGCCATCGTATGGCGAGGTCAACAACAACCGATCGATTACGTCGAAGCAGAGCGCGCATGGGAAATCGCCAGAGCCGCCATTGCCAGTGGGCTCTATAAAACTGTGATCCTCGATGAACTCAATCCCAGCGTGGATCTTGAACTGATTCCTGTGGAGCCGATTGTTCAGACCCTGCTCCGAAAACCGGCTGAGACGGAAGTGATCATCACGGGGCGCTGCAAAAACCAACCTGCCTACTTCGATCTAGCCGGCGTCCACTCAGAGATGGTGTGCCACAAGCACTATGCAGAACAGGGCGTAGACCTCAAGCGAGGCGTGGATTACTAGCCCTTAGGGACGAATAGCTATCCGCGATTCGGATGATTAGAAATTTCGATCGAACATGCGCCGCTCTCAGCAACGAACAGAGCATCAAACGAACAAGCAAATAATAAAGAGAAGCTATGCCGAAAGCCTGCAATATGGCTCAGGAGTTGGCTCTTCTATATTAAAAAACTAAATATGCATTCTTTGCATATTGCCGGCTCAAAGGCAACTCAATGGATGCCTGTCTATGCGAAATGTGCATAACGAGAAAAAGCATTAAGCTCTGGTATGATTAAAGAAAGGATTGGATCCTCAAAACCAGACCAATCGATCTAAACCAGTCAAGTCAGTCACTACTGTTTACGGAGGCTGGAGAATGCTCGAATCAGCTCTCACCCATAACGAATCATTGCAGGAAAGCAGAGTAGAGGCCATGCAAGGGCTAATTAAAAGGTAAATAAGATGGAGCCAACTAAGACCTATAATAATCTTGATGAGTACTCAGTTGGCCTCGTTCCAGAAGGATTAACAAGTAAAAATCCGTCTGTAATTGTTCAAGACAGGGACCTCAGCCACAATGATACCGGCACAGATATTCTCTCTACAAATGACTCCATAAGCTTTGGAAGTAAAACATATTCGCTAGATTCAAGCACACAAGGCAATTACCTATTTAGTTCTCACGAATATCTTGAGCGGAGTCACTGGATTGATGTTGATGGCAATATTGCTCTTCATGATGGCTCTATTCCTACAGATGGAATGCAAGGTAATCAAGCCGGTGATGACATCATCATTGGTTTTGATCGCGTTGATTATTGGAGCAGCAGTGGACACAATAATTACTCCATAGCTCGCCTAGAAGATGATCAAGGTGATTACCTTCTCGTACAAGACCGTGACCTTGGGGAAGGCAATCAAGGCACAGATATTATTCGTGATGCCAACTACCTATACATTTACAATCAGGACTTCTCCTTAGACGCAGCTGATCACAACTATCTATTTGATTCCTACCAATACACAGACAAAACTCACTGGATTGATGTTGATGGCAATATTGCTCTTCATGATGGCTCTATTCCTACAGATGGAATGCAAGGTAATCAAGCCGGTGATGACATCATCATTGGTTTTGATCGCGTTGATTATTGGAGCAGCAGTGGACACAATAATTACTCCATAGCTCGCCTAGAAGATGATCAAGGTGATTACCTTCTCGTACAAGACCGTGACCTTGGGGAAGGCAATCAAGGCACAGATATTATTCGTGATGCCAACTACCTATACATTTACAATCAGGACTTCTCCTTAGACGCAGCTGATCACAACTATCTATTTGATTCCTACCAATACACAGACAAAACTCACTGGATTGATGTTGATGGCAATATTGCTCTTCATGATGGCTCTATTCCTACAGATGGAATGCAAGGTAATCAAGCCGGTGATGACATCATCATTGGTTTTGATCGCGTTGATTATACTGGAAGCAAAGACGAGTACAGCATCCAAAAGCTTCAAGACTCGAGTGGATACTATTATTCCGTAGAGCATACTAATGACGATGCTATTGATGCAAATCAAGGCAATGACATCATTAGGAATGCGAATGGCTTCACTGATATCGTCTTTGACGACGAGGTTTTAACAGTTACGACAGGAGCCAGAATATCAACACCAACTTATGCACTCTTTACTTCAGAATCAACTCTAAAAGAAGGAGAATACCTAACAACAAATATCAGCACAGAACATGTCGCTCTCGGCACTGAACTGTTCTGGCAGCTAGAAGGAGACAACATCACACAACGAGACCTAAGAACTGGTCATCTCAGCGGGTCCAATCATGTCGATGCCGATGGCAATATCTCTTTTTCTCACTCTCTTGCACAAGACCTAACAACAGAAGGGCTGGAAAGCTTTATCGTCAAACTCTTCTCTGATCAAGCACGCCAGCAACTCGTTGCTCAATCAACCGCTGTTGAGATCAACGACACCTCAACAACATTAGAAGATGGTTCTGGTGCAGCAGCCTTCAACTACAAGCTCTTTAGTGCTGATTCCATCCAGGCTCTTGATCAATTAGCTGTCTTAGGTCAAGGCGTTGATGGCACTGATCGCTACAGACTAGAAATCACAGGCCAATCTCTAACAGATGGCTACAACCTTGAGGGTGCTGATATCACGCTTAAGTTCAATCCACAGATCTTCCAAGCCATCAATGCCTCTGATATTCAAATAGGCACCGATCTTCCCCTTGCTAATGCTGTTCATATCGATAATGCAACAGGAGCTATTCGTATTGCAGCATCAAGCCTCTCAGATCTCAATCAAGGCGAATCGATTTCAGGAGAGCGGATCCTTGCTTCCATTGCCCTTGATTTTGATGAGCAGACGCTCCAAACCGTTGGCAAGAAAGCCGATGGCAGCTTAACGGTAAGCCCGCTGATGTTTGAAATCGAGGCCAATCAAGAGGAAACCATCTTCTCAAGATCATTCAGCTCCGATATCGATGGCAATCAAGATTTAGCCGGTGCATACACCAACCGTGACATCAAGAGTCTGGCTGATCTCGGCGGTGATATTCATGTTGATGGAACAGAAGTCAAGCTCTATTCAGCTGGCATCAACATCAATGAGCTTGATGATGGCCTCGTCCTTGGTACTCAGCGCGTGATTGGCTCTGATGCCAACTTCACCAACCTGATCCGCTCTGGTGATACCGTTTCAGTAACAACAGAATGGCTCAATATTGGCAATACAGATGCCAATAACATTCAAGTTACTGCCTATAACAACACGAATGCCAAGTTAACTGGCCATCAATTCGTTGATGACATCAACAGTGTTAAGAGCGGT
>NZ_LVHK01000035.1:0-71920 GCF_001631965.1 Prochlorococcus sp. MIT 1303 | reverse complement strand
CTGTTAAGCAGGGTGCTGTCACCAGGCTGCAAATCGCTGAATTCACTGGTCAAGACATTCTCTGTAGCCATGGTCTCGCCAGCCATGACAAAGAGAGAGCGAAGCACATCAAGATCACCCTTCTGACCGCCAATTGGTTCTGAGTCCTCTGACGCCAACTCCAACTCCTGAGAGTCAAGCTGAGCTTGATCATCCTTGCCTAAATCAGGCTCATCGACATCCTCATTAACAGCCAATCCTGCGCTCAAGCCAGCGTTTTGGGGATCATGATCAAAAGTCAACATGCTGCCGAGACGATCAGGATGCTCGAGTGGAGGATCAAGGCTTAGGTGAATGGACCCCTCAGCTTCTTGCATGGAGTCCTGTTCAGAACGAAAAGCCAACAACAGCTCACGCCTGTTTTGATCGTTCTTTCTCTGGCGTTCACGTTCCATCTGGCGAACCAGATCCATCAACTGCTCGACAGTCAATAAGGAACAGCAATGAGAGACCAATTGCTCAACCTGATCTTGAAAAGTTGTCCTTGTCTCGTCTGAAAGCCCACTCAAACGATTCTGATCCTGATCAGTTATCAACAGGAACAGGGCTTGACGGACAACATTGAGCAGTTCCCTCCGTAATAATTGCAGGTAGAGAGCTAAATCGTGGTACAGAGTCAACGACAAGCGCTGACTCTGCTTTTTTAGTGAGGCAATCTGTTGATCGGGCTCGAAGCGTTGCAATCTCTACTTCTCCGCAGCCAAAATTAAGCAGTCTTCATGGATGCTACTTCCGTAGCGAAATCAGTCTGGTCAACTTCAATCCCCTCCCCAAGGGTGTATCGGGTGAAGCGGCGAACCTGGACATTCTCTCCAATCTTGCCAGCAACTTGCTTGACGAGTTCCGCGACCGTCATGGAGCTGTCACGGATAAAGGGTTGCTCAAGCAAGACCAGTTCCTTAAGGCGCTTGCCAATTCGTCCTTCAACGATCTTTGCCTTCATCTGTTCAGGCTTGCCAGAAAGATCATCGCGACCCATCTCAATAGATCTTTCCTTTTCAACGACATCAACAGGAATCTCTTCTGCGCTCACGTATTCAACATTCGGGCAGGCCGCCACTTGCATAGCGACGTCCTTTAAAAGCCCTTGGAACAAATCACCACGAGCAACAAAATCAGTTTCGCAGTTCAACTCCAGGAGTACCCCGACCCTGGCTCCGGTGTGGATGTAAGTACCAATGGCACCTTCAGCAGCAATGCGAGAAGATTTCTTCTCTGCACTGGCAATACCCTTCTGACGCAGCCATTCGCTCGCCTTGATCATATCTCCGTCACTCTCTGCAAGGGCTTTCTTGCAGTCCATCATTCCCGCGCCGGTCTTGTCGCGCAGGTCCTTGACAAGCTTGGCTGATACGTCCGCCATGGGTAATCGGGGTGAGGAGTATTAGGGATGCAGCCGACCAGATAAGGAGGACGGCGGCGAGAACTTAGCGCTGTAAATGGACTCAATCGTCGTTGTCGTCAGCACCTCTTTGGTCATTAGTGCCATGACGGCCTTCGTTGATGGCATCAGCCAGTCGGCCCAGCACAAGCTGCACAGAGCGAACGGCATCGTCATTGCAAGGGATCGGGACCTCGCAAAGGTCAGGATCGCAATTGGTGTCAAGCATGGACACCAAGGGAATGTCCAGCTTGCGGGCTTCAAGTACAGCGTTGGTTTCACGGCGTTGATCAACTAGCACCACGACATCAGGCAACCGTCTCATCCCTTTGAGACCACCGAGGTACTTCTGCAGTCGCTCAAGCTCGCGACGCAAAACGGAAGCTTCTTTCTTGGGTCGCATGGCAATAGCACCACTGGACTCCATCCGCTCCAGATCCTTCAATCGATCAATTCGAGCCTTCATCGTGGTCCAGTTGGTGAGCATGCCACCAAGCCAACGTTGATTCACATAGGAAGCTCCGCAGCGAGTGGCTTCCAACGCCACCACCTCAGAGGCCTGCTTTTTGGTACCAACAAAAAGGAATCGCTTGCCACTTCGGGCGGAAGAACGAGTCCATTTGTAGGCATTGTTCATGCAGATCGCGGTCTGCACCAGGTCAATGATATGGACTCCATTACGCGCACAGTAGATGTAGCGCGACATCTTTGGATTCCAGCGACGGGTTTGATGCCCAAAGTGGGCGCCCGCCTCCATCATTTCTGAAAGAGTGACAACAGCCATAGTTTTTAGGTTTCGGGTTCGCCTCCACCTGCCAGGTATTCGAGACGATTCAGCCAAAAGGCATGGGTCGACTCAGTCATCACCCGAAACGGACAGGTGTGCGGAATGAAAGAACCATTGAAATTTATCAAAGCGACAGCTCAGCGCAGCCCTGTTAGTGCTGCTTCTTTGAAGAGCGCGCGTACCCCGATTCGGTTCAGGGGTAAACGCAACAGCTCCATTGCCCAACCTTGATGACCATTGCGAATCAACCAGCCAAGTAAAGGCCTGAGGCTGCGCTCATTAAGTAATCCACCGAGCGTAAGCAACTCCCATAACAACCGATGAAGCCAGGTGAATTGGATGATGAAACGCACCCGTCGCGTCGGGTGCTTGCGATAAAAGACCAGGCCCATTTTGGCCCGCTCCCGCTCAACTCTGATCAGGTCAGGAACTTGCTCAAGACGCAGGGCAGGATGCCAGTGATAACCAACTGCCTCGGGACATTTCACCAACTCAACATCCATCTGTCGAAGTCGTTCCCCCAGCTCTAGATCCTCCCAGCCATACAGACGGAAATTGGTATCGAATAATCCAGAACGTTCAAGCACCTCACGATCAATGGCCACATTGCCTGTCGCGAAGTAGGCCCATGAGTTGTCCTGGAATTTGTGAGGTTCTGTAGTGGGCTGCTCAAAATTTGCCGTGTTAATCACCGCGCCATAAGTGAAAGAAAGTCGATCACCGCGTTGCTGCCAATTTTTTCGCAAAGCTCTCGCATGACAGGCGAGAAACGATTCGGTTACAACGAGATCACTGTCGATAAAAACAATGAGATCACCTCGGGCATTGTCTACGCCGCGATTACGCCCCTCTGCCGGGCCCCCATGCTCTTGCTCCACCATGCGCACATGTGGAAAGCGAAACGCCTCATCCCTCAGCCAGCTCGGTGTGCCATCCGTGGAGCCGTCATCCACCACGACCACCTCATAACTATCTAGCTCAGAGAAAAGGACCTGTTGCTCAAGAGCCAACAGACACTTCTCAAGGATCGATCGACGGTTGTAGGTGGGTATCACGACGCTTGCGAACATTCGCAACCACATCTGCTGCTGACAAGCAACAGCCTAGAGACATGAAAAAAGGGGGCCTATCAATGCCCCCCATCTGTTGATTTAAAAAGACTGTCGCTGGGATTAGTCGGCAGCACCACCGTTGTTGGCAGTTCCGGTTACACCATTACCAGCTCCCTCACCTCGGCCGTCATTGCGTAGCTTGCGCTTCTTGAATTTGCGGGCATAGGAGCGATTCCGCTCTTGCTTTTCTTTCTTGAGGTTTCTGCGCTTGGCCATGCTGTTAAAACTTCCAAACTAGAGATCTGTAACCAACCTAACCAAGAGAGGAGATCAGGCGACCATCTTCCATCTGCACTAATCGATCCGCGACATCAACAATGCGGGGATCATGGGTCACCATTAACACCGCACAAGACTGTTCTCGGGCCAATCGTTGAAGCAGCTCTACCACTTCCCTTCCTGTGACGCTATCCAGGGCTGCTGTGGGTTCATCAGCTAGCAATAAATGAGGTCGAGCCGCCAGCGCACGTGCAATTGCGACTCGTTGTTTTTGACCGCCAGAAAGATCATGGGGCAGTTTGCTTAGGTGATCGTCTAGCCCCACAGCCCGCAACCAATAGCGAGCCTGATCACGGCGAGCCCGATAAGAGAGACCTGGCAACAAATCAGCTCCCATCTGCACGTTCTGTTCAGCTGTGAGACACCGCAAAAGATTGTGGCCCTGAATAATCATGCCGATATGACAGCGAAGCTGTTGGCGAAGGCGACGATCTGATCCACGTAACTGATGGCCGAACACGTATACATCTCCCTCTTGAACTGTGCGGAGCGCTCCGATCAAAGTGAGCAGAGTGGTTTTGCCACAGCCTGAAGGTCCGCTGAGCAACACCACCTCGCCAGGGGCTATTTGCAGAGAAATGGACTGCAACACCTGACGTCGCATTGCACCAATGCCAAAACAGTGGTTGAGACCCTGAACTTCAACCATGAGCTTTTCATTCATGGCGATGTCTTCTGACCGAATGATTGAAAGAGAACAGACCCATCAGAAAATCTCTGCAGGATCGGCATCGACCAATCGGCGCATCGCCAGCACCGCTGAACCCATGCACATTGTCAGGATCAGGCTGAAAACAAGCACGGCACGCGGAAGATCCATCGCCACAGGCAGTTTTGTCGAACTGCGTACCAAGGCGTATAGGGCCTGGCCGGCGGCATAGGCCGGCACATACCCCATCACTGCCAGGAAGATCCCTTCGCGAGCTACCACGCCTAGAAGAGTCTTCAAGCGATAACCCATCGCCATCAGAGTGGCGTACTCAGGCAGATGATCGCTGACATCGGTGTAGAGGATTTGATAGACAATCACGCACCCCACAACAAAACCCATTGCTGCACCGAGGCTGAAAATGAAGCCAATGGAAGTACTGCTTCGCCAGTAATTCTTCTCAAACTCAATGAAAGCCTGCTTGGTAAAGACCTTCACATCGTTGGGCAAACTCGCCGTGAGAGAACGAACCACAGCATCTGGATCTGCCCCTGGCCGCAGTCTTAGCAAACCGATTTCAATGCTTCCAGGCGGATTGCTGGGTAACAGCTCAAGGAATGTCTCCCTGCTGGTGAGCAGATTGCCGTCAGCTCCAAACGATGGTCCCAGGCTGACTAGCCCCGCCACTCGAACCCTTTTCCCGGCGAGCTCAGTCTCGACAATGCGGCCTTCATCAAACCACTTGGCAATAGGTCCGAATTCATTTCGAGAACGCTGATCAAACAAAACACGGCCACGACTTGTGAGCGCTTTTGCCTTGGCCGCAAGCTCAGGATCTGTGAACAGCGAATCCCCCGGTTCAAAACCTAAGGCAAGAATCTGGCGAGTCGTGAGGGTTTGCGGATTTCTCCAAAGCAAAAAATTCCAGTTCACAGGTGTGATGCCCTGGACATCTGGATGTGCCATGGACTGCACCAAACGACGCCTTGGAAATCCACTCATGCTGATCGAGCTCATCGAGCGAGGGCTCATCAACACCAGGTCAGCATCAAAGAGACGATGCACGGTGACACTGGCATCGAACAAACCATCTCGGAAACCCAATTGCATGAACATCAGGATTCCGGCGAAGCAGATTCCTGCCAGAGCAACCAAAAGCCGCAAAGGTTGACGACTCAGTAGCAACCAAGCCAGAGGGATCCTCCGCCGTTGCCAAAAGCCAGACATCACGAGGGTTGAAAGCGAGCTATCACCTTCATGCCCGCGAGACTTCTCACCCGAGCCGCTGAGTTTTGGTCAAGACTGACCCGAACTTCAACTACGCGGGCATCTGCATCACCAGTTGGATCAGTTGAGAGCACATTGCGCTGACGAACCTGGGGGCTAATGCGTTCCACACGACCCATCAAAGTCCCATCAAATCCACCGTTTTCACTGGTTAAGCGAACAACTTGTCCAACATTCACTCGATTCACATCCGACTCATAAACTTCGATCAAGGCTTCCATGGTCTGATTGGCGCCAACTTCCATCACGCCATCACTACCTGGACGCTCCCCGACGCGAGTGTGCACCCTTAACACCACACCATCGAGGGGAGACTTCAATTGACTATCAGCGAGATCAGCCTCAAGTCCGCTGATTTCAGCCAAAGCCTCCCGACGTTGGCCATCGATTTTGACGAGTTCTTCCTGTTTTTCCTCCAAATCCACCAGAGATGAAGCTCCAACCATGGCAGCTTTTTGATAACGAGTGACCTCCCGCCGCTGCATTCGCAACTGAACCTCGAGGGTCTCCAGTCGAGCTTGGACGGCTGCCAGATCAGCAAAAGTTTTAGGTCGGTTGTCGAACTCTGCTAGAACCTGACCACGCTTGACCGCATCACCTTCACGAACACTGAGCTTGGCAACCCGTGGAGTGCCACCAAACCCGCCAGCAGGGGCGGCCAAGCGACGGACATCACCAGCGGGCTCAAGTTGCCCCAAGGCCGCAACAGCTTCAACTGGTCTGGCAGCTGGAAGCAGCACAGGACTTTCTGGAGGTGTCTCAGGCCGACGCGTAAGGCTCCAGATACCAATAGCTACAACAAGGCAGATTCCTCCGGTTATCAACCATCTCCAGTTTTTGCTGCTTAAAGGGGAGGTGGATCCTCGAACAAGATCTCCTCGATGTATCGATCCGCCCATTGAGGATTGAAGGCCTTCTCCAGCACTCCGCGAGTCTTGTCGTTGCGTTTCTGTTGGATGCAATAGGAGAGTTGGCTCTTATGCCTTTGGATCGTAGATGCCGCATCAGAAGCATCGGGAGTCGCGTCAATGACGCTAGAGATAAGAGCTTTGAGATAGCCATCTGCCAAATCCACGAACCAGCTTTCCTCCTGGCTACTAGCTGGACGGATGAATTGGACAAACGGCGAGAAGATGGATCCCCATGCAGGCAATTCCCTCACCTGCTGAAACGCCGGAATGGGCAGTGATTCAAGTCCATGGAGTAGGGCCGCTGGCATTGTTAGGCCTACAGGCGAAAGATCAACGATGGCCGCCGAAATACCGGCAGGACTAGCAACAATATCGGCTCCAAAAATTGGTAGATCAAAGCGAGGATCGGGAAAGAAGACGCAATGGAGTACTTGCAGCCCCCCTCCCAGCCTTGCTATCTCCAAATGCAACTTGCGCAGCCCCCGACAACGATGCAATTCATTGCTAATCAGCAGCTCCTCTCCGTCAAGCTGGCCGCTGATTGACTCCATCACTGAATCCAGTGCAAATGGACTGAGCTCCGGCAACTGCGCCCTGCGCTGCCTGATCCGCGCTGCTAACGACTCGATTAACGGGTGAATTGCCGGGCCGCTTGTGGAGGGAAAAGGCAGCACGATGGCAAGAAGGATCAGAATGGGACTTTGACACGCACCTCTGACACGCTCCACCCCTAAACCCAATCTTCAACACTGGGCTCTAAACAACAAGACCCGCTGCGTGGTGGCATCCATGCCAGATGCACCACTGACTTGTTTAGACCTCTGGTGTAAAGCAGGTAGTTCAAGTGAACAAAAAGGAGAGGAAGGACTAGCCCACTTTCTTGAACACATGGTGTTCAAGGGAAGTTCACAGATGGAGGCTGGAGAATTCGATCGGAAAATCGAAGCGCTTGGAGGCAGCAGCAATGCCGCCACAGGTTTCGATGACGTCCACTTTCACGTTCTTGTACCACCAACGGCAGCCAGGGCAGCACTTGATCTACTGCTCAATCTCGTTCTGACTCCAGCTCTGCGTTCAGAGGCCTATGCGATGGAGCGAGATGTCGTATTGGAGGAAATTGCCCAATATCGAGATCAACCGGATGATCAAGTCCTCCAACAGCTTCTCGAAGCATGCTGCGAAGATCATCCCTACGGCCGAGCCATCCTTGGCTTTGAAGCAAGCCTAAAAACAAGTACTCCCGAGCAAATGAGGGAGTTCCACAGCCGCCGCTATCGAGGCCCGAACTGTTGCCTAGCAATTGCGGGTGCCATTCCTATAGACCTGGAAGAAATCTTGAACAACAGCCGTCTGGCTGAGTTGAATCACCAAACGATGGAGGAAATTGATCCTGCGATTTCTCCAACTCTCAGCTTCCACAAAGGGCGACGAGAGATTCAAGTCCCCAGGTTGGAATCCACCCGGCTATTGATGACCTGGCCGATGCCCCCTGCCTCAAACCAAGAAATGGTGATGGGAGCTGACCTGGCGACCACCCTGCTTGCGGAAGGACGTCGCAGTCGACTGGTGCATCACCTCAGAGAGGAATTGCAAATCGTGGAATCGATCGATATGGATGTAACCGTGTTGGAACAAGGCAGCCTTGTTTTGCTAGAAGCATGTTGCAACGAGAAGCAGCTGGACAGGGTGGAAAAGGAAATCCACCATTTACTGCAGACCAGCCTCGAATCAACACCCAAGAATCAGGAGATCGAACGAGCTAGCCAACTGGTTTCAAATGGACTCTGTTTCAGCCTTGAAGCTCCTAGTCAAGTAGCCGGCCTGGCAGGGAATCAAGCTCTTTGGAATCGTCCTCAATCCTTGTTGGCACCACTTGATCACCTGCCTGCATGGACGCCGACTCGACTTCTCGAGCAAATGCTTCCATTGCTGCAACCAGAGCGCAGCTTCACCCTTGTTGCCAGACCGATGGAAGCAGACGAATGAATCCTCTTGATGTGGTTTTAGATCCAATCGCCGCACCGGGAGTTATCGCCGCCAAGCTCTGGGTTAGAGGCGGCAGTGGTGCTGACCCAAAAGGGCAACGGGGAGTTCATCAACTGCTCGGAGCCCTCTTAACCAGGGGCTGTGGACCCTATGACCACCTTGCTCTCGCCGATCTCGTTGAAGGCTGCGGGGCAGGTTTGCGCTGCGATACCCACGAAGACGGATTGCTAATTAGCCTCAAATGTGCAGATCGTGATGCCGAACGACTCCTTGATTTACTTGGCTGGATGCTGATTGATCCGCATCTGGATTCAAGTCAAGTAACGCTGGAAAGGGATCTCAGTCTTCAGGCCTTGCAAAGACAAAGAGAAGACCCATTTCACTTGGCTTTTGACGGCTGGCGGCATATGGCTTACGGCAGTGGCCCCTACGGCCACGATCCCCTTGGCCTTAGCGAGGACCTCAACCAACTTGGTCGTCAGCAATTAATTTCGCTCATCGACGGGCTAACAGCACAATCACCTGTGCTTGCCCTTGCTGGGACCCTTCCAGAGGATCTTGAACAGCGGCTGGGGGTAATGGAATCTTTCCAGCGCTGGCCCAATCAGCCACCTCAGCAAGAGAGAAAGTCTGAATCGAGCAAGATTCCAACAGAGAACATTCAGATCGAATCCAACATTTGTCTTCAGCCTGAACCTACAAGTCAGGTGGTCATGATGCTTGGACAGCCAACCCTTGCTCATGGCCATGAAGACGATCTGGCACTGCGTCTACTGAACTGCCACCTGGGATTAGGCATGTCGAGCTTGCTGTTCAGGCGTCTACGAGAGCAACACGGGGTGGCCTACGACGTAGGCACTCATCACCCGGTACGTAAGTGTGCCGCTCCATTTGTATTACATGCCTCGACAAGCGAAGACAAGGCAAAACACACCCTTCAGTTGCTTCTAGACAGCTGGTGGGAACTCAGCCAGCAAGCGATATCAGAAGAAGACATTGAACTGGCACGCGCAAAATTCCATGGTCAACTCGCCCATGGAGCTCAAACCACTGGACAACGGGCAGAACGCCGAGCCCAGTTGCGGGGACTAGGGCTGCCAGGCAACTATGACCAGCACAGCTTGGAGACAATCAAAAATCTTGACGGAAGTGCTCTGCAAAAGGCAGCTCAACGACATCTAAGAATGCCCTTGCTAAGTCTCTGTGGCCCAGAAACCAGCCTTCAAATCCTTGCCAAGGACTGGCAGCAGCAAGTGGTTCAAAGCTCCTAATCCCCCTTTGCGCCATCAACATCTGAAAGGTCAAAGACCAGCCGATCCAGTGGGATCAGAAAGCTGCCATGACGAAATCGCACAACAGCCATGTCCTTGGCTCGCAGGCCAACGATCTCGCCAAGCTCTTCTGGGGAGACCAAATCCGGTGGCCGTAGCATTGGCATGGGATCCGCGGTCTTTAGATACGGCAAGGGCACTTTTAAACGGACCTGTTGACCAATAACCGGTTCCATGAGAAATGAGCAATGCCACTCTCCTACTGCAGGATGGAGCAAGCTGAAAACCCTTTGTGCGAGCCCTGGCTACCTGGAGCGGCGCCCTCGCCGGCCTGATGATGATCCTTGTAGGAGGGTTGATCCCTGCTGCGCTGCTCTTGCCTGGCCTTGACTTACAACCACACGTGTTAACGCTCCCAAGCACTTGGCAGGTGCCAGCTCTATTGCTGTGTGCACTCGTATGCGGTCCGCGTGCTGGAGTCATCGCTGCAGTTGCCTATCTCACCATTGGCCTCGTTGACCTACCCGTATTTCATGGTGGTGGAGGCCTCAATTATGTGCTGACACCAGGTTTTGGCTACCTGGCTGGATTCGTTCCAGCTGCCTGGCTCAGTGGGCGTCTGGCCCAGCAACCAGGCATGAATGATGTACTGAGCCTGACTATTGCAGCAATCGCGGGGCTGATCATGCTTCAACTTTGCGGCGTACTCAATCTGCTTCTCGGATCTGCCCTATACCAATGGCCTGATCGCATTCCAGAACTGCTATTTAGCTATACCTTTGGCCCCCTACCCGCTCAACTAGTCCTCTGTGCAGGCGTTGGAGTACTTGCTTTGCCATTGCGACATCTGCTGTTTGTTGAATGAATCAACCTCAAATACTGAAGCAACGTCAATTATCACGCCGGGCAATGCTGCTAATCAGCATCCTGCTGATGCTGATTGATCAGATCAGCAAAAGCTGGGCCCGTCAACAACTCAGCTCAGGCTTCGTACTCCCTTTTGTTCCTGGGCTATTGGAGTTGCGTCTGATCAGCAATACAGGCGCAGCTTTTAATCTTTTCAATGGAGCAACATTCCTCTTAGGGCTGCTCAGCCTGGCTGTGACCATTGGTTTGATGGTCTGGATATGGAGAGCAGGACAGATGCCGATATGGCAAGGCCTTGCCGTTTCCTTTCTGCTCGGCGGAACCATCGGCAATGGCTTGGACCGATGGCGTCTAGGGCACGTCACCGACTTTCTGCAACTTGTACCGGTGGACTTTCCGATTTTCAATGGAGCTGATGTGGCGATCAATTTGGCCGTGATCTGCTTCGGAATCGATGCCTTGACAAGACGCCATGGACAACAACACAAATAAGCGGTCTGCGATGACTGGAGTGATCATCGATCAGATCAGTCAACCCGATCGAAAAGTTGTTCTTTAAAGCGATAGCTGCCGCTTTAGTGGAAACGAAAAGATGGAGCTTGCCTTACTTGATCATCAAGACAAGCATTGGTCTCTAGATGATCTCAAACCCACCAATGCAGCTTGTTGGTGAGGGAGGAGGGGCTAAGAGCTGGAATGATGCGACGCCGATCAAATCAAGATTTCACGATCCTCAAAGATCGAATGACCTATCCACCTCATTCCTGCATACAGCGAGCGAAAGCATCAAAATTGCTGGTCTGGGCAGATTCAGACCACGCTTTAAATGGTGGTGATGAACTGGACCAGTGCAATAGGTGTCTTGGTGATATGGAAGATGGCAAGACCGGCACAATCATCAATGCCAGAGATCTGCTATTGATCGGCCATCAGCCTTGCGGATACAAATTCTTGCTCTCTGGCTCAGCAATGATGCCAATAGTTCCAGACCCCAGACGCTGTCTCTCTGGTCAAAGATCATTCAACCTGCAGGCCAGCGGAAGCATGACAAACAAATGATCTCCCGTCAGCGGCTGCTCCTATGGACCGCCTGCGCGCTGGTGGTCTTGCTCGTCATCGGAGCTCTAGTGCAAGTGGTGAGGAACCTGCTCTGGGATTTGAGTTACCTCCTACCTCCCTGGTTGCTAGGCCCGGTGTTGTTACTAACAGCAGGCCTCATCATCTTGATGATCTATCAAGTTGGATGGCCCTGGTGGAAGGCTTTTAAGCGTCAGAACTTAGAAACTGCTCAAAACAATCAACGGTCCCTTTCCCCTCCAAGTAGCCGTCATCAAGCAGCCAAGCAAAGTCTTGAAAGCATTGATCGCCTGCTCGAACGCCTCCAAGACGATGTCACTCGAGAAGGGCTTAAGCAAGAGAGAGAAAGGGTGGCTGATGAACTGGCCCGTGGTGATCTGATGGTGGTGGTGTTCGGTACTGGTTCCAGCGGCAAGACATCCCTGATCCGAGCACTCCTGAACGAAATGGTGGGTGAGGTTGGTGCACCCATGGGATCCACAACCAGTAGCCAGATTTATCGACTGCGTTTAAAGGGACTTGATCGAGGCCTTCAATTGGCTGACACCCCAGGAATTCTTGAAGCAGGCAGAGCCGGTTTAAGCCGAGAGAAGGAAGCAAGGCAACGAGCCAGTAGAGCTGACCTGATGGTTGTGGTTGTGGACTGTGATTTACGCGCTTCAGAGCTGGAGGTCATCAGTAGCCTCGCCAATCTGGGCAAACGATTGCTCCTGGTTCTGAATAAATGCGATCTACGCGGTGAAGAAGAGGAGCGACGGCTGTTGGCGCAGTTGCGAGGGCGATGCAAGGGCTTGCTTGAAGCTGAAGATGTGATCTCCTGTAGCGCTGCACCCCAGTCAGTGCCGCGTCCCGGCAAACGACCTTTGCAGCCTCTGGCTGAGGTCGACAACCTGCTGCGGCGCCTTGCGTCAGTGCTACACGCCGATGGTGAAGAACTACTGGCAGACAACATTCTGCTGCAATGTCGCCATCTGGGAGATGCCGGTCGCCAGCTGCTGGATCGACAACGACAACATGAAGCGCGTCAGTGTGTTGATCGTTACAGCTGGATCAGTGGTGGTGTCGTTGCTGCAACCCCCCTCCCAGGAGTGGATCTATTGGGGACGGCAGCGGTGAATGCCCAAATGGTGATGGAGGTCGCCCGGGTCTATGGAGTTCAACTCACTCGCAACCGAGCACAAGAACTGGCGGTATCAGTAGGTCGCACTTTGGCAGGACTCGGCATTGTTAAAGGTGGAGTGGCGATCATCGGCACAGCTCTCAGTGTCAACTTGCCCACCCTTTTGCTGGGCCGAGCGGTACAAGGGGTCGCTGCTGCTTGGCTCACACGCGTTGCGGGAGCGAGCTTCATGACCTACTTCCAGCAGGATCAAGACTGGGGGGATGGCGGCATGCAGGAAGTGGTTCAACGTCACTACGATCTCAACCGACGAGAATCTTCGCTGGAACGTTTTCTAACGACAGCCCTGCGGCGGGTGGTGGAGCCTCTACAGCGGGAGAAACGGCGACAGCTCCCGCCACGCCCAGGGCCTCGGGGGGTGGCGGACGCATCGGACCACGGGCATCCAGAACTGTGATCAAAGCCAGGTAGAACAATCCAATCGCTACTGATAAAACAGTCGTGATAATCGCCACCCAGCGACCTCGCGGGGGTGATGAAGCCATTAGCGCAAACCCAGCAAAGATTGATTCATCAGAGTTGCCAACCGATTGAGATGAATCGATTGCGTATGGGGGTTGCCCAAGACCACCTTGAGGAAATGACGACCATGATGCAAGGGTCTTGACACCATCAACTGCTGTTCCAGCAAGCTTTGCCGAGTTGCTAATGACCAGGCTGAGGCTTGATCTGCATCGGCGTTTTTAGGGGTACAGGCAATGAGATGCAATGGTCCGCTGAGAAGAATGAACCTGGATGCATCGAGTTGACGCGCGAGAGATTGACGACGCTGAATTGCCCCCTCCAGCAAGCTCTGAATTCCCTGCTCCCCGAGCTGACGCAGACCCAACCAAAGCTTGAGCACCTCTGCTGGCCGAGTTCCTTGAAGGCCAATTTCACTTCCATGACCGTCTCCCCAGGCTGGTTCCATATAGGGCAAGCCAGTCGAGAAGGCTGAAGCAAGATGGGATTGGTTCGCGACTAGCAATAGGGATGATGTTTTAGTGATCCCAAGCAACTTTTGAGGATTCACTGTGATCGAATCGGCTAGAGAGATTCCTTCAACCACAGAAGCAGTGGCTGCTGCTAGAGCAAAGACCCCTCCAATAGCTGCATCGATATGCAACCAGACCCGCTCGCGCCTGCATAGCTCTGCTACCGCCACCAAGGGATCTACAGCTCCCTGGACAGTCGTGCCTGCTGTCGCCACAACGGCTAAGCATGGTCTCCCTTCTGCGCGGAGAGCCTTCAGTTGATGCTCTAGGGCATCGAGATTCATGCAGCCCTCTTGATCGACAGGCACCGTCTGCAAGGCATCGCTAGCCAATCCCATGACTCGAATGGCCTTAGCGAGCGACACATGAGCGTCGACACTTGCAAGCACCACCGCCCTGGGATCATCTTGAAGATCTGCTTGTTGGCGAGCTATCACCATCGCCATAAGGTTGCTGAGGCTGCCACCACTGGCTGCTACACCACCAGCCGTCAACGGCAGTCCCAAGCGCTCAGCAAACCAGCGGCACATCTCTCGCTCTAAACGCGAAAGACTTGGTGACAACTCCTCGGCCAAAAGATTGTTGTTTAGTCCTGCGCAGATCAAATCGGCAGCGATGGATGCCGTTAGAGGAGGCGGATCGAGATGAGCCAAAGCACCTGGATGGGAAGGCTGATAAGCCCCTTCCATCACCAACTGCAAATCGTCCAGCAAGGCATCAACTGAAAGACCTTGAGGAGGCGGCGCCACATCAGGCAAAGCACTCAGCGCTGGTAAGGGGCCTCGATTGCTTGCTGTTGCGAACCACTGACAAAGTCGAGCACTGGCCTGCTCCAGAAAAGTCTGCAGTTCTGGATCGAAACGGTCAGGCTTGGCAAAGGGCGCCAAGGTCGCAGTCGGCCTTATCTGGGGAGTGCCAGCCAAAAACGCTCGTCATACAAGTTCCATTCTCCCTCCTGATGGCATTGTTTGATCAGGAGCTGCCACTTAGCGGTGCCTTTAGCGAAACCTGTTGAACTAACCAACATGCAATGCCGCTGTTGGATGTTGCGGCTACTGACTCGAGCAAAACAACTCGGCGGTCTTGGAGAAGTTCCTGTGAGTGCCGTAGTACTGGACGCCGACGGCCGCTGTATCGGCCATGGCAGCAACCAAAGGCATCGAGGACGTGATCCATTAGGCCATGCAGAACTGATCGCACTCCGACAGGCGGCCTGGCTCAGAAGTGATTGGCGATTTAATGACTGCACCCTGATTGTCACTCTGGAACCCTGCCCGATGTGCGCGGGAGCCCTAACACAAGCGCGCATGGGCCAGGTGATCTTTGCTGCACACGACCCCAAGCGAGGCGGGCTTGGTAGCACAATCAATCTGGGGGACCACCCCAGTGCGCATCATAAAATGCGTGTTCTAGGCGGTGTGATGGAAGTTGAAGCCAGGCAGCAGCTAGAAGCCTGGTTCAAGCAGCAACGGCAACGTTTTCACGAAAACGAGGTAACTCTGACTCGAACAGATTGAGCAACAGCTCAACGTTTTTAGGGGTGGAGTTGTATCCCATCAAGCCAATCCTCCAGATTTTGCCAGCCAGGCTTCCTAAGCCGCCGCCGATTTCAATGCCGTGCTCATTCAGCAAATGCAAGCGGAAGGCATTGCCATCCACTCCATTAGGAATGCAAACAGTTGTGAGTGTGGGCAAACGCAAGGCTTCAGGTACATGCAACTCCAAACCAAGACTCTCGAGCCCTGCCCAGAGCGCTTCGGCATTGCAGCGATGACGATCCCAAGCGTTTTCAAGGCCCTCATCCGCAAGTAATCGCAGGGCTTCACGCATCCCAAAGTTCATATTCACCGGCGCAGTGTGGTGATAAACCCTGTCGCTTCCCCAATACTGATTAAGCAGCGAAACGTCTAGATACCAATTGGGCACCTTGCCACTACGGGCCGCAAGCTTCTCTTCGGCACGGGGCCCCATGGTGAAAGGACCAAGACCAGGAGGGCAGCTGAGCCCCTTCTGGCTGCAGCTGTAAGACAGATCGACCTTCCATTGATCCAGAAAAACCGGCACAGCCCCTAAGGAGGTGACCGTATCTAGCAGTAAAAGGCAATCGTGCTTATGGCAAAGATCGCCGACACCATCCATTGGCTGACAAACGCCAGTGGATGTTTCTGCATGCACTAGAGCCAGAATTGCTGGGCGATGCTCGATCAAAGCTGCTTCTAGCTCTGCAAGGGAAAAGGCTTCTCCCCAAGGTTTTTCAATCAACTGAACATTGGCTCGATATCGACCAGCCATATCGGCAAGGCGATTGCCGAAATAACCGTTTACCGCAACCAATACCGTGTCACCAGGTTCAACGGTATTGGTCAAGGTCGCCTCCATGGCAGCACTACCAGTACCGCTCATCGGCAGTGTGAATCGGTTGTCGGTCTGCCAGGTGTAGCGGAGCAACTCCTGAACCTCACCCATTAATTCCAGATAAAGGGGATCAAGGTGGCCAATCGGAGAGCGCGCAAGTGCCTGAAGCACCTTGGGATCGGCATTTGAGGGTCCAGGCCCAAACAGCAAGCGGGTAGGCGTGGCAATCGGTTCGAGAACCGTCTTATGAGATTGGTCAACCTGGGGAAGGGTTTGCGTCGTCGCCAAGGCCCTTGGTTAGTTCAATTGTTTAGAGCCTAAGCAGTCAACCTTCATCCCCGGGACTTTTTTTGAGGGATTGCAACGGCAAGCAAGCAGGTCAATCAATAACGACAGCAATGAAAAAATACTGATTTTTTTTTTTCGAATCTCTTGGCAGCAGAAGGGTAGTAAGTCAAAAACACTAGCTCGTTTGGTAAAGCCCCTTTGATGCCTGATCCGTCATTGGCTCAATACTGATCCCCATTGACTGAAAGCAGGCTTCAAAATCGTTGATGCAGATCGAGCGAAGGCTGAAAGAAGATTGTCTTAGCAACCAATCAACCCTGTGATGAGATCAGCCATTGAGGACGACTGGACGACTTGGACGAGTTGAGGGATATCGAAGCTAACCAATCAAAATCAGTGATCCAGCCATAAAGCTCTCCCAGGCTTAGATCAGCTCAAGCTGACAGAAACGGTTACGGAATCCACCCAGAAAGAAAACAAGGCTTCAGCAGAAGGTACCTGTTGCTACAAAAAGAAGGCCATGCGGCTGATTACGGTCGCTCTCTTATCGCCGACTCGGCCTCATCTTCGCCATGGGCAAATCACCCCAAGACGTCCTCCGCCAGATTAAGGACGAGGGCATTGAACTGATCGACCTCAAGTTCACTGATCTGCACGGCAAGTGGCAGCACCTCACCGTTTGTTCGGACTTGATTGATGAGGAAGCCTTCACTAATGGCTTGGCTTTCGATGGATCTTCCATTCGTGGATGGAAGGCCATCAACGAATCAGATATGGATATGGTTCCCGACGCCAGTACGGCCTGGATCGACCCCTTCTATCGCCACAAGACTCTTAGCTTGATCTGTTCCATTCGGGAACCTCGTAGCGGCGAGCCCTATGCCAGATGCCCCAGGGCGCTTGCCCAAAAAGCCCTCGGTTACTTAGCCGGCACCGGCCTAGCCGATACAGCCTTTTTCGGCCCTGAGCCAGAGTTTTTCATCTTTGACGACGTCCGCTACAACTCCGGTGAAGGTGGTTGCTTCTACAGCGTTGACACGATTGAGGCCCCTTGGAATAGCGGTCGCATCGAAGAAGGCGGCAACCTTGCCTACAAGATCCAACTGAAGGAGGGCTACTTTCCGGTCCCACCCAACGACACCGCTCAGGACATCCGTTCCGAAATGCTGCTGTTGATGGGGCAATTAGGAATCCCGATGGAGAAGCACCACCATGAAGTTGCTGGTGCTGGCCAACATGAATTGGGGATGAAGTTCGCTGAGCTGATTGAAGCTGCGGACAACGTGATGATTTACAAGTACATCGTTAGGAATGTTGCACGTAAGTACGGCAAAACGGCAACGTTTATGCCCAAGCCGGTTTTCAACGACAACGGCACCGGGATGCATGTTCACCAGAGCCTCTTTAAAGGAGGCCAGCCCCTCTTCTTTGGAGAAGGCACCTACGCCAACTTGTCACAGACGGCTCGCTGGTATATCGGTGGCATCCTTAAGCATGCTCCCTCCTTCCTAGCTTTTACCAACCCCACAACCAATAGCTACAAGCGTTTGGTGCCAGGTTTTGAAGCTCCTGTAAACCTTGTTTATTCCCAGGGCAACAGGTCTGCAGCTGTTCGCATTCCGCTCACTGGCCCAAACCCGAAAGCCAAGCGTCTTGAATTCCGCCCAGGCGATGCCTTGGCCAATCCTTATCTAGCTTTCAGCGCAATGATGATGGCGGGGGTTGACGGCATTAAAAACCAAATTGACCCTGGCGATGGTTTCGATGAGGATCTATTTGAACTACCAGCAGAACGCCTTGCCAGCATCCCCACAGTGCCAGCTTCACTTAATGGTGCGCTCGAAGCGTTAAATTCAGACAAGAACTACCTCATGGAAGGGGGAGTCTTCACTGAAGACTTCATTAATAACTGGATTGACATCAAATACGAAGAGGTGCAGCAATTGCGCCAAAGGCCCCATCCCCATGAGTTCACCATGTATTACGACGCATGAGGTTGGGTAAAAAGACCACCAGCTGTTTGAAATAAATAGGGAAAGTTATTCGTTTCAACTAATTTCAAGTCCCCGCAGCCAAGCGGGGACTTTTTCATGGCCTAGCATACAGGGAGTCGTGATTTGTTCCATGAAAAGTTTTCTCCGAGGCGTTTTGACAATGAAAAGAGATTAGAGGTTAATGGCTAAAAAGTATGAAACCAAACATGCATGAAATCAAATGTGAACATAAAAAGAGAAGGCGTGATTTAAAGCAATAGCATCTCAATAGGAAACCTTCTAGATGTAATGGCAAGTGCTCAGTAAAATAGACTTTTAGATGGATTTAATTTCATGAGTTTGCACTGATTAATGAAGGGCAATCCGGTAAGCTCTTATTCTTAAATTCAAGCGATTCTCATTATTAAGAATAAGAGTCATTTTAATCACTGGCAAAAGACGCTAGTGAATCCTCAGCTTAGTTCACAAGAGCGCTATTTCGCATTTGAGAAAGGATAGATCTTGCCGATTGGGTTGACGTTATTCAAATTGCTTTTAATTCTGATTTCTGTCTATGAATGGCGGCCTAATATCAAACGAACATAGTTGGATGATTATGACCAACGATCCATGATCTGTTTAACAACCACCTGCTCCATTCCCACTTGCAAAACCACCACAAGTGGCAGAGCCAACAACACCCCTGGTAAACCCAATAAGGCGCCCAAGCTCAGTTGAGCCATTAATGCCACGGTGGGAAGCAGGTTGACCGTACGCCGCAATAACAGCGGGGTGAGCAAAAACGCCTCAAGATTCTGCAAAATCAGCCGCAATACCAGCACTTGCAGCATTAGTAGGGGTGAAACAAGCAGGGCCATGGCCAATGGCAGCAGGGAGGCGGCCGTTGGCCCAATGGTGGGGACGAAGGTTAGTAAGCCACAGACCAATGCACTCAATAGGGCCAGAGGAACCTTGAGCAGTGCAAGCCCTGCCCAAGTGAGCACAAACACGCTGCTGGCTGAGATTGTCATCCCAGCCAGCCAGCCACCAAGAGCCAAACGGCATTGATCAAGCAATTCAGCCATCTCCTGTCGCGCAGGCCGAGGCGTTGCAGCAATCACCATTTGACGATGGGATAGAGGGTCTAGCGCTAGCAAGACAGCCAGCAGGCTCATCAACAACAACTGAATCAGGCTGTTGGCGGCCCCGCCTGCAACACCAAGCAATTGCGAGCCCAAGGGTTGGATCCGATCCCAGCTGAACTGTTCGGCAAAAGACTCTTCCAGATTCATCAGTCGCGGGTTGCTGACCAGCATCGATTTCAGCTTGGTCATCAGGGTGGGCACGAGGTTGCCCAACTCTTGAACCTGGGTGATCAACTCAGGCACCAGCAGCTGGAAAACCAAGGCACCACCAAGCAGCAGCACTACCAGCACCACTGCTAGCGAAAGGGGACGAGGCCAGGAGAGGTGGTCCTGAAGTTTCTCAATTAGGACATCAAGTGCTACTGCTAATACCACTGCTCCAAACAGCACCAACAACACCCAACGCAACTGCCAGGTGAGCAAAGCCAGCACCACCAGAGTGAGTGCGACAAGAAGGGTGCGGGCATTCATGGCGCCAATCGCTTTTTCTTCCAGGGATCAAGCAAATCGTGGATGACCACCTCGCGAATCAACACTTGCAGCACTACAGCGAGTGGCAGCGCCAACAGCAGGCCGAGAGGACCAAACACCACTGTGAATACAAACTGGGCTGTGAGAGTCAGCCCAGGCAACAATTTCACTTGGTGATGCATCACTGATGGAGTGATCACATAACTTTCCAGGTTCTGAATCACCACATACAGCCCAAGCACAGCGACTGCTTTCCAGGGTGCATCAAGTAGCGCTACCGACATCGGAAAGATCGTGCTCAAGGTAGGCCCCACATTTGGGATCACGTTGAGCATCCCAGCAAGCAAGGCATTCGCCATCACCAGCTTGATCCCAAGTAGTGAAAGGCCGACTGCTGCAAGCAGGGCCACGCAAAAGGAACTGATCAGTACACCCACCATCCAGCTGCTCAGCGCATCTCCGCATTGGCTCAGGATCGAGCGGGCTCGTCGCCTATAAAACGAAGGCAATAACGAGATGGCTACATCTCTGTATGCCGTCGGTTGCACCGCCACCATCAAGCTCATCGCCAACACAAACAGGAGTTGCACCAAGCCGCTGCCGAGGTTGCCTGCAAGGCCCAGAAGGCCTTGCAGGCCTTCCCTCACTCCTGAGGCCAAGCTTGCACCATCTGGTAATGCGTTTAACCCATTTGCAAACAGCTGTTCTTCCCAGCCACCCTTGCTGTTGTTAACTCCGTAGACCATTGCAGAGGTTTGGTTGATGGCGCCGATAGCCAGCTTCCAGAGTTCCTTAGCTGCTGAAGGTAGTTGTAAAAGCAATTGGTGGAATTGCTCTGTAAAGGGGGGCACCACAATGGCGGTCGCCATACTCACAACAAGCACAAGCGCGACTAAGCAGATCAGGAGGGCCATGCTGCGAGGCATGGGTTTCCTTGAGCGCAGCTCACCCACCAGAGTGCAGAGAGCCATGGCAAGAACAACGCCTGCAAAGAGGTGGATCAGCACCTCTCTAAGGCTCCAAAACAGCACACCCGCAGCCATCAGTGCAGCCAGAGCAAGCCATTGGGAGAATTTCACCCGTCTTCAGGCGGCAGCCTTTGCATTCTCGCCTTAGTTTTGGGAGTAGCCCAGACCGTTGCAAGCTGCATAGCGTTTGGCAAAACGCATGAAGCGTTCAAAATCCTCTTCTGATTTCCAGATATAGGTGACTTCAAGTGCGCTTGGTTGGCCATTCACAAAACGTGCATTCACCTCACGCGTGACGAGTTCGCCTTCTTCGTCGAGCATGAACATGCCGGTGATACCTGCCCACGTTTCCGGAGCCATGATTTCTGGCTGATCAAAGACAAAAAGAGCTCTGCCGGTACGGCCGTCACTACTGCGTGTGAGTTTGATGTCGGGAACGACAGGTTCATCAACACCACGTATGAACTGAATTGCCGCAGTTTTGTTCGCTTTAGCCATTGATCTCTACGACACGATATGGATCTTACGTTGAGCTCATAACCAGCTGTGGCTTGGGGCTTGATCTGACAAGCTCTCGTTCAATCAACATCTCAGCGGCTTTGGTTGTGTTCAGTCCGCAAAGATCCACGCTTTGTCTTTGAGGGGTCCTGCTTAGTTCGTAGTCATAGCAACGGTCGTAGTAATCCAACATGGCGCGACAGGCTTGGTCCCAGTTCTCAAGAGCGATTGCATCCAAGGCCTGTCGTGTGCGCTGTGGGCCTAAACGGCGGCTGATGCGTTGGGTTGCTTCCTGCAAAGACTCACGGCCATGCTGGCCATAGACATCAACCAGTTGAGCAACCCGTTCATCAAGTGAACGGTTGATCTCCAGCACTGGTGCCATTTGCATCTGATGGAAAAGTGCTCGGGGGATTCTGCAGCGACCCACCTGTGAACTTTCCGCTTCCAACCAGATTTCATCAGCAGAACTGTTTTGACAGCGCTGTAAATCTTCGGCAAGGAGATTTTCGTAATGTTCAGTGCTTGGTTGTGGGGGTAAGCCCAACCCACCAAAGCTGCTGCCCCGATGGTTCGCCAAACCTTCAAGATTGACTACCGCGACCCCCCGTTGTGCCATGGCAATGAGCAGATCAGTCTTGCCCGTGCCTGTTCGTCCACCGAGTAATCGCAAAGGCCAGGTTTGCTCAAATTGTTGCAGCACCCATCGCCGATAGCTCTTGTATCCACCCTCCAGAAGCACAGGCTTGAGATCCAGAAGACCCGCTAGCCAAGCAACACTCGCGGAGCGCATGCCTCCTCGCCAGCAGTAAATGCGTAGATCAGAGGCAGAGGCCTCTTCTGATTCAGTGGTTGGATCTCTGCTGAGTTTCGCCAGGGCTTCAGCAAGACCTGACAGCTTTGGACCTGTGAACTCAAGACCTAGCTTGATCGCTTGCTGACGACCTTTTTTTTTGTAAGTGATGCCGACCGCCGCCCGTTGCTCATCGCTGAAGAGAGCAAGGTTGATCGCACCTGGCCAATGCCCCTTATTGAATTCAGCTGGACTGCGAACGTCCACAACCGGACCATTGGCCTGACGGAATCTTTCGATCGAGTAAGGAGTATGGGTACCCATTCCTGACATAGTGGGCCAGCGGCGAGCCAGAAGAGCCGGTTTCGATCCATGATCTCCGGTCCCCCCCCCTCCACCAACCAGAGCGTTGAAGAACTACTGGAACGATTCACCAGTGGTTCAAAGCGTCAACGGCTCAGCTTGGTTAAAACGATTGAAGAACGGGCAGAAGAGCTGGCTGCATTAGCTCAAGCAGCTCTTGCCTCTTTTGACCCAGAGGGAGACGACTGGGCTGCAGGATGGATTCTGCAGGTTTTTCAGCGTCATCAGCCGCAGGTTTTGCCCAGCCTGTTGAGTAGTGAGTCGAGTGGCTGGTTCTCGACCCCATCAGCTGTGGGTATCGACTATGAGCCTTTGCAGCGTGACCTACTAGCCGAAAACTTTGAGGAGGCTGATCGCTTCACCAGTGCAACGCTGCGCAAGCTCGCAGGACCTGGAGCCGAGCAGCGCGGTTACGTGTACTTCAGTGAGGTGCATGCGATCAATGGCCTCGACCTGGTCACAATCGATCGTCTCTGGACTGCATATTCACAAGGAAGGTTTGGGTTTACGACCCAAGCGCGCTTGCTGAACGCTCTCGATGGCAGATATCACAGTCTCTGGACTCGTATTGGTTGGAAACATGAGGGAACATGGACACGTTATCCAGGCTCCTTTACCTGGTCTCTCTCTGCCCCTGAGGGGCATATGCCGTTAATTAATCAGCTACGGGGTGTGCGCTTAATGGATGCGGTGTTGCATCATCCATCACTTGCAGCCCGCCGTTAGAGCAGATTTCAGTTTGAGTCACCGGCCTAGAGCACGCGAACGGTTATGGTCAAAACAGGTCTGAATGGTCCTGATGCCTTCCTGGTCACGGGCAGCTTCTAGGCTTCTATTCAGCGTTAGCCCCCAGGGGGTTGCCCCGCTGTTTCGTTGGGCTGATTTCATTCTTCCTTCAACCCTGCAGCTCACTCCTTTGCTGGAGATCCTGCTTGAACCTGTTGCTTGTCAGGACACCAGCTATCGCCTACAGCTGGGATTGCAGGAGGCCTTGGTGAATGCAGTGCAACATGGCAATTGCGGAGATCCATGCAAATCTCTGCGAGTTCGTCGAATCTTTACGCCTAACTGGATGATTTGGCAGATCCAGGATGAAGGGATCGGTGTACCGCTCAATGCTCGAGTTGGTTGCCTTCCAGCTCAACTCGAAGCCAATAGTGGACGTGGAATGTTTCTGATTCATCAGTGTTTTGATGATGTGCGCTGGAGCCAGCGCGGCAATCGCTTACAGCTAGCGTGTCGACGTCCTAAAGCACTTAACACTGCTGACAGCGTACAAACTTGAATGTTATCAATCATATGAACTAATAATTAGAAGCGAAGCTGAGATGTATTCACCATCTAATTAACAATCAAGCAAGAACGTGTATCCATTCATTGTTTCAATTGACAACGTAAGTAGTGTCGACATGATTCTCACTTTTTAATTAGCATTTCAGCGCTTGAACAGCTTCATTCATCGATAGACCACTTCTACTTGAAGCAGGCCTTGCCTCCAGCCAATCGGTATTTGCTGTAATGCTCTAGCCGACTGAAAGCTTTTCTTCATAGAGACCAAGCATGGACTTAGTGGACTTCTTGAAAGTAAGCTTGACGTCGACAAGTGATCTGTCAATATTTTCAAACAGAGAACTATTTTTTCTATCCAAGCCTTGCTTTTGTTAATCCTCATCGTCAAAAAGTAAAGCAATCATCTCTTCTATGATCATTTCCATAGAGTTGTATGAATTCAAAAAGAGTCTAAGTAAAATTTTGGTCATTCAGCATGAAATAGCGCCTTCATGATTTAATCCGCCAAGGTTTTTTACAATGATGCCCTCTATATCATGAGCAAATTGATCCAACGTTGTTTCATCTTATTTTCTGCTCTTTATAAGCGATAAAGTCATAACGCCTGCTGTTTTGTCAAGGTGCTCACTTCTCACTAACACATGCATTTTGTTGATGTTGAGAGCTAACTGATCGGACCACCTTTGTGACTTGATCAGCATTGACTGTTTTGATTACACCAGTATCAATACAAGCGACCTGAAATAGGGACGGGTCAGGGCCTCTAGCTCCAGAGACAATATGAATCACTTCTCCCATCCACCAACTCTCAGGCGCATGCCGTTGATTGTCTTGAACAATCACCACATCTCCACAAGTAACAGCAAGGAAGATTGATTCCTCTGGCAAAAAGCCTGGACCTACTTCTGTGGCCCTCGCTAGCGACGCCAACCTGCACTATGCTAGTACGCCTGTCCTAGCATAGTTGTAGCGCTTTGCCTGGTTGAGTGATTGTGGGTTGCTTCGATCGCTGCAGGCCCAGCCAGCGGCATGAATGGGAAGTTCTGATGCAGGTTTGCGTGAGCATTAGGGCGATTGCTGCAAAGGCCATTCCTGTTGCAACAACCGTCTTAATCCCTGCCGCAACCAGGAGCTTTCAGTTCGCGCCTTAGCCAGCGCAGGCTTTGATCGGTAAGGGCCTCAACATCAGAGCGTTCTCCACCTTGAAGCAGCTGGACTAAGGCTCCAGCAAGAAGCTCTGCAGCTCTGCGGTCGGCATCTCCTTTTTGTTGATGCCAGTTGTGATCATTGAGGCTTAACCGAGCATGAAGCTCCATGGCCTGGCGTTGGACCTCAATTGGCCACTCAGCTTGTTTGATTCCCATCTTTATCAGCGGATCACTTGGTCTATTTTGCTTGTGATAGCAAAAGCCATCTGAATGGTGATACGGCCACGTCAGGTTCGACTCCGTTGGCTGCATGGGCTGTCAAGGCTGATGCTTTTGGGGCAGCGCCAGGACAGACTGAAAAGATCTCCCAAGATGCTTGCAGCAAGACGGAGCAAACAGAGGAGGCAGCTCGCGCTTCAGATACTGGAAATACCTTCAGCGCAATGGTTGCGGCCTAAGTCGTCTGGCGAGTGGATTTGGCGGGCCCTGCGTTGGGGTGGACCTGGAGTTGCCCTTGGCTGGTGGCTCAGCCAGAGCGGGTAATTGCGTTTGAATTCAGATCAAACGGCTGTTAGTAGATCCTGCTCGACTATTACAAGTGACTTAGAGATATCTGGAATGGCATGCTCCAGAGGAGGCAGTGGCATCTCGCTAGGGTTTGACGTCTGTTGACCGCGCATCCAAGCATTACGAAGAGATTGCCGTCGTTGATCTTCTGCAAGGACCAGTCGGTCTGCAGCGGCTGATGGGCTTTCACCGTGAAGTAATGCCGTTCGCAGGCAAATTCCAAACCCTTGAGCCTCGACTTGCACTTTGCCTTCCATTAAGACAATTTGGAAGGTCCAGCCCTGTAACCACCGCAGTTGAAAGGGATTACTCATGTTGTCCCTTCAGGAAAAAATACACCGGATTTTGCATCTAACAAGAGCACCCTATTTGTGAGACTCGATTGAACTACCGAGTGTCAGGAAACCCGCTTAAGCGTTGTTTTGGAGCGGTTTGAAAGCAGTCCAAACTCGTGTCATGAAGTGAGACTCGGCAGCAATGCCCTCAAAACCGCTTGCTTGGAAACGTGCCTCAATGTTGTCGGAGATGTAATCGCGGTAGTACGGCTCATGAAATATCCGCCGGAAGTTCTCCATGGCAGGGATGAACTTGGGCGAGTCTTCCATTTGTACAGAATCTGCTAGGACCAAAACTCCGCCTGGTTCGAGCACGCGCCAGCATTCGTCAAGAACATTTTGCCGGGCCGAGCTCGGTAATTCGTGAAACAGGAAAACGCAGGTGATGCCTTGCACACTTTGATCAGCAAACGGCAGCTGTTCAGCATTACCGCGCACCAGTTGCGCGAGTTCTCCATTGCGGCTATTGAGCGAGCGGCTGGCCTCACGTAAATAAGCTGCTGATAGATCCAACCCCAGCAGTTCAACTTTGGGTAGGGCGCTGCGAATCTGTTGCAGGGTTCGACCGGTTCCAGTTGCGACATCCAACACCCGAAGACTGGCGGAGCTGCGGCTTTGGAAGCGTTTCAGCCCGCGCTTGAGAGGCGCTAAAACCCTGCGCCGCATGGAGTCTGCAGTGCCGTTAAAGAGAATCTCTACCTGCAGGTCATAAAGTTCTGCAGAGTGGTCGCTTAGATAGCCATCGGTTTGATGATGAAAGTTTTGCAGGTAGTAATCGGGATAGATCTCTGAATCGACATCGTTTGGCAGATCATGAATATTGCGTGCCTTGCGCCGCTGCCATGTCGAGGGAAGATCTAACCAGACCAAGGGGTAACGGCTCGCCCATTCCAACCACGGAGCTTCAAAGAGCTGCGTTTTTGGATAAATGCCTTGTTCAGCTTCATGCCAGTCAAGTTGCTCGAGAGCTGACATTGAGCTGCGCAGCTCCATCAGCAATTCTCGCGGAATCGGTTCAATGCTTGGCATCGCATCAGGTGCCAGCAATTCCATCAGCTTTGTGCTCAATTCCTTATGGGCCAGGCCCGCAAGAGTCTTGCTCTGCTGCAGGGTTTGATAAGCGAACTTGGTGAGGCTTGGCTGCGCCATGAACCTGATTTGGGTGTGCTCTATGTCAGCGGATCAGCCTTGCAATTGCTGAGATCTCAGATTATAAGCCTTGCCTATTCAATTAAGGATCTATGACAATGCATATGAAATGCTTCGCGAAGCTTTCGCTTGTGATTGCTTTGAGCCTAATTTCTTGTTGATTAATCCAACAGATCAGGATCAAGTTACGAAGAATGACCAATGGCTAAAGGCCTAATCATAAGGATATTTCGTATTAATCATTGGAAGCATCTATTGATTTGTTGCTAATCAATTGGCCTTTGTGATTGATGCTATTAGAAAGAAGATTGGCGATCTAAATGCATCTTAAAGGCACAGGCCTTGATATTAAAGAATAATGCAAATGAAAGGCCATATCAACAATGTCTTTGATGCTTTGCAATGAATGCCTTTGCAAACTTATACAGAGAGTATTCAGTTGATATTAGAAGCAATGAAGAGAGGAATCATCTCACGAAAGGTTCTTTGGCCAGATCAGTTTAAATTGCTACTCGTCCACAATTTTATAGCCAGGGACGCTCATCTGTAGTTTGATTATTCAGCACTCCATCAGCTTGCTGAGGGTCCTTACTTTCTAAAGCCTGAGCTTGTTTTTTGAGGTTGTCCACTGTGATAGAGAATCCAGCTTCTTTGGCAAGCACCACAAACCAATGAGTGTCAACACGTTGTGCTTCAAGCTTCTGCTGAAGCACCGGATCTGATGCAACTTTGGAAAGCAACGCTTTCAGATCCTCCTCTGGCATGTCGATCAAAGAATGAAGAAGAAAATTATTTTACTATAAATGGGAAATAATCTCGAAGAGAATCATATAAGTCATTCATGTTTACAGAGAATTTTGCTATCGATAGCCTGTTTGGCTGGCCGATGTGCTTAGAAATAGTGCAAACCTGGTTTGTTTAGCTTCCTGCAAAGCCCTGTAGTTGAGCTTCTGTGGAGTTCATCCCTTTTTCAATGCTGAATGCTGTCCTGAAATAGGTCGCCTTGAATGAAAGAACACCATTGGGGCTGATTTCCTATTCTTGTGGTTGCAGGAGAAACGTTTGCAGTTAGGCGCTTGTGGATCTTGTCCTTAACCATTCTCGCGCACTGAGAAATTGGCTGAGGTGATGCATCCAACCAATCCTCAGCTATGAAGGTGGCATATGGAGACGAAACAGGCGACATGAATTGGAAGCAGTACAGACGTACTAGCGCGCCAGTATCGCCTTGTCAACTCCATTCATCACTTTGCTTTCAAGCCAGATCTGAATGGCTACACAAGCCCATCAGTGCAGAAGCCGCCCTTGCTGATTTCATGAGAGAGGCCATCTCTTGCAGAGGTGCATCCCACGGGCCCCATGGATCAAGCTGGCAAGTCAGATCGGCAGTTGACTGGCTAACACCTTTGGGGATCAAAACCTACTTGAGCAGCTAAGCCGAAATAGAAATCATCGAAGGGAACCTTTTAGCTGCCTTGCACAACGATGAATACAGCGGCATAGGCTGAAACTGCCATTGCTATCTATGCCTTCTTCCTGCTCAACTTAATGATCTCAACCCGAACTAATCACCGCGATTTCAGATAACATTAGTTTCTCTTCATTGAGGATCGGTAAAGTGCACTCTGCAGCGATAACGAGTGTTGCCAAGCCCGGCTTCGATTGTGGTGTACTTCTCCCCACTGACCGTTGCATCTGCATGTATTTGCAGCCAGGCTCGCTCGATGGCGTTGTTCTGACTCCAATTGATTCAGCGGTAATACTGCCGGCCCAACTCAATGGGGCAACGAGCATAATGATTGGAAAACAGTTGCCAACAGTGGAGCCTTCATAGTGAGATGAAAGGTCGCAAAATCAGTCTTTTGATTGAGGACATTATTCCTTTTCTTAACTCGCTAACACGAATTCTAAGTCGTATCAATAACCTTGCGAATAGATCATCCAAGCCTTAATCTTTGCATCATTCAATTGGCCCTTTAATGTTGCCGCCGGCATCTGAACGCCGCCGCGAGACCCCATATCGGCGCCAAAGCGAAGGACTGCAAAACAGCACAATCACAGCAAGGCAGTGATGGCGAACAGCAAAAATCAACTGTGTAAAGGTGAAATGCTCCCAGAGCAAGAGAAACTCTGTTCGTAAATCCCAGAGAGACAGACCCAAAAGAAGAACGGGCAACCAACGATCGCCAGATAGGCCACGGGAGCGGGCCCTTTCAGCCATTTGAAATCGTATCTCCTCCCTCAATCGGAGGCTGGGAGGAAGACAACGGCGGTTGTGGAGCAGCAGCAGGGGCTGGTAAAGGCCCTGCCGGAGGACCACTGCCTTGCCAGAGGCTCAACAATGAAGGGGCTAGAGCAATACTCGACCAGCTACCAACCACCACTCCAAGAGCAAGTGCAACCGCAAACCAGTAGAGCGTTGCACCGCCAAAGAGGATCAGAGCGAGCAGAGGCAGCAGGGTCGTACCGCTGGTGTAGAGGGTCCTTGTGAGGGTCGCGGATACGGCACGATCAACCTGTTCCGTCAGTGGCAGTGAGTTGTCTTCACGACTGCGCTCACGAATCCGGTCAAAGACCACCACAGTGTCATTGACCGAGTAGCCGGCAATGGTGAGCAGCGCTACAGCGAAGAGGCTATCCACCTCAAGCGTTATCAACAGGCCCAGCCAAGCGAATATCCCACAAACAATGATCACGTCATGGGCAAGGGCCACAAGGGCCAGAAGGGCATATCGACGGTCGTAACGGAGGCTGATGTAGATAGCGATTCCCGTGAACGCCACCAAAAGAGAAATCAAGCTGCTGCGCAGCAATTGGCCTCCCAGACTTGGGCCAATGGTGTCGACCGATTGACCACCACTCTGAAACGGACCCGCTACAGGATCCATTGCCTTGATGACAGCTTGCCCCTGAGCAGCAGAGAGGAAGGGCAACCTCAAGACCAGAGACTGACCCCCATCAAGAAGCTGAACCCTGGCTCGTGAGAGGTTTGGAGCAACCTTGTCTTTGTCAGCGGGTAACTGAAGAGCCCCCAAAACCTCTTCAACACTTGTGGTTTTCAGCGACTGACAGCTCTTGCTACAGCTGCGCTCCAGCTGGATTTGAGTTCCACCAGTGAAGTCAAGTCCTGGACGAAGGGGAGCACCAATCGAAGGGTTCAGCCAACAGAGGATCAATCCCACCAAACTCAAAACCACAAACAGGCCTGAGATTCCCCAAACGCGTCGTCGTTGACGACAAAGTTCAAATCTCAGTGGGCGTTGACGAGTTCCTGAAGATGATGAAACAGCCATGGATCAGGCGAGAGAAGAAGGCAACTGTTTGGCAGGCAAAAAGTTGGTAGGGCGCCTCAAAGCCTGATAGCCCATCAAAAAACGCAGCAGAGTGCGAGTGCAGCTCAATGCCGTAAACAAACTGAGCACAACACCGATGCCGAGGGTGGCGGCAAAACCTTTAACCAAACCCGTACCCAGAAAAAAGAGCGCTGCGCAACTAATCAGAGTGGTGAGATGGCCGTCAACGATCGACGACAAAGCCTGGGAAAATCCAGTCTCGATCGAGCGAATCAAGGTGTTTCCACGCCGCAATTCATCTTTGACACGCTCAAAGATCAGCACATTGGCATCCACTGCCATGCCAATACTGAGGATGAAACCCGCAATCCCAGGCAGGGTAAGGATGACAGGAATCAGAGCATACATAGCGAGATTGAACAGGGCATAAAGACTCAATGCCAACACCGCCACCAAGCCCGCAAGGCGATAAGCAACCACCATGAAAACAGCCACCAAGGCGAGACCAGAGAGCGCTGCGATCAAGCTGCGGCGAATGTTTTCAGCACCAAGGGTGGGACCAATGGTTCGAACCTCGAGAATTTCTACTGGTAATGGCAACGAACCACCTCGCAACTGAACTTCCAGGTCGCGGGCATCTTCAGCATTGAAATTACCGCTGATCGTGGCCGCACCACCAGTAATGCCAGCGGCTCTGAACTGTTCCCCGACGCTGGCTTCACTGATCGACCTTCCATCAAGAACGATGCCAAGTAGACGACCTGTGCCAGCAATTGATTGTGTTAGCTCGGCGAATTGATCTCCGCCTTCTCGGTTGAAGCTAAGTGTCACCTCCCAGCTGTCAGGAACGTTCTGCTGTTGCTGACGCCCAGCTGTGACCAGATCCTTCCCGGTTAAGGACGTGGGCTCGAAGAGTTCAGCGATCTTGATGCTGACTTTCTCATTCAACTGTTCCAGCTGCTCGACCTCACTGCCAACACTGCCTTGCAAACCAAAGGCCTGCTGCGCTTCAACAAGTTGCTGTTTGTCGAGTTCATCATCAGAGGGAGACTCTCCAGATATCGCACGCTCCTGCTTGGACTTGAGAATGCTCTCTACCTGTCGTTTTAGGCGCTGAAGGCCGCGAACCTCCTGTTCTGTGCCAGGTCTTTGAGCTCGAAACTCAAGTAAGGCCGTCTCGCCAAGCACCTTGGCAGCCCTGGTGGGATCCTGTTCTCCTGGAAGCTGCAACACCAGTTGATCGTCACCAATGGTCTGCAGGGTGGATTCGGCAACACCCAAGCCATTGACGCGACGATCCAAAACAGCTTTGACCGCCTCTAGCTGCTCCGATTTCACGCGAGTTATCTCACCAGCGGGCTGCACTTCAAGAGTGAGCTGACTGCCACCACGAAGATCAAGGCCCAACTCAAGCGGAAAGCTTGCAGTGACAGAACCTGCCGCAATGGCAAGAGCAAGAATGAGCGCAAACCAGCCTTGTTGACGTGCCATCAATCAAAGCCCCTTAAGAACAATCTGCTGAGCCGCTTCAACAATCTGATGAGGCTGAATGATCGTGAAATTCTCCAATTTGCCGTTATAGGGAGTGGGAATGTCCTGACTGGAGAGGCGAATTGGGCGAGCATCGAGTTCGTCAAAACACTGCTCAGTAATCAGCGCAATCAACTCAGCACCAATCCCACCAGTTTTCATACACTCTTCAACCACAATCACCCGATGGGTTTTACGGATGGAGCGAACAATGGTCTCCATATCGAAGGGCTTGAGACTAATCAAATCGATCAATTCCGCATCGATGCCGTCTGCCTCCAACTGTTCAACAGCCTTGAGACAGTGATGACGCATACGGGAATAGGTGAGGATCGTGACGTCTTTACCCTCACGAACCAGATCTGCTTGATCTAGGGCACAGACATAATCACCGTCTGGGAGCTCCTCAATCAGGTTGTAGAGCAGCACATGCTCGAAAAAGAGAACTGGATTGTTGTCTCGGATCGCGGCTTTCATCAAGCCCTTGGCATTGGTTGGCGTGCTGCAAGCAACGATCTTGATCCCAGGCACAGCGTGAAAATAGGCCTCAAGTCGCTGACTATGTTCAGCACCGAGTTGGCGTCCCACACCACCAGGCCCACGCACCACGGTGGGAATTGTGAAATTTCCGCCACTGGTGTAACGAAGCATTCCCATGTTGTTGGAGATCTGGTTGAAAGCAAGCAGCAGAAAACCCATGTTCATGCCCTCCACAATCGGGCGTAGGCCAGTCATGGCGGCGCCAACGGCCATACCCGTAAAACTGTTCTCGGCAATCGGTGTATCCAACACTCGCAACTCGCCATATTTCTCGTAGAGATCCTTGGTGACCTTGTAGGAGCCGCCGTATTGGCCGACGTCCTCTCCCATCACACAAACATGCGAATCTCTGGCCATCTCTTCATCGATGGCATCTCGAAGAGCATTAAAGAGAAGCGTCCCTGACACGTTTTCGTTGCAATCCCGGCCATGCCGGTGGAAGAGGCCAAGCTATCTCAGCCTGAGCAGCATTAGCCTCCTGCGGCAAATGCTGAAAGCAGCAAAACGGACAGCAACAGACCAGGAGAGAGCAACAGCACCAACTGACCAAGATCGTGAGGCGTCATCTGTAGAAGTCCTGAATCGGCAATCAGGCTGTCAACCCACAAAAGCTAGGCAGCATCTGGCTCCTTGCCAGCAAACAAACTGCGAATAAACACAAGGGTTAGTCCAAAACCAATGAAGGCAAAGCTGAATGTGGCTAGAAAACACATGCCGATGATCAGGGTTTTAAACCCCGAAGCAATGCTTTGGGCAATCGCAGAGCTGTAATTAGGCGAATGAAGAGCGAAATAAGTCACTGTCTTCTGGCTCAAAATCAGGCAAAGCCAGGCAAAAAGTCCACTGGTGATCGCCCCAGACAGAAAACTGAGCGGGCCCTTGCGTGGTGTCACAGGCGTCTCTGCCAATGTGTTGGATGACTCTGCATCTGCCTTCTCGAAAGAGCTGTTTTTGGAATCGCTCATGCTTCCAGTTTGATGCCTTCACAGCGGAACGCGCAGCACCAACTGCTTAAACCAGCTGCGGCGAAGGCAGGCTGTTGGAGCTGAAGTGCAGCCTGAGCTGAAGCAACGTCAGCAAAAAGGGCAAAACAGCTTGGACCAGATCCACTCATCGATACTGCAAGAGAACCAGGCAAATCAGTGAGCAACTTCAATGTGGTTTGCACAGCCGAAACTTCGGGTGCAACAACCTCCTGAAGGTCGTTGCGCAGAGGTGGCGGATCATCAGCCCGCAAAGGATTCAGCCAAGAAGATTCTCTGAGCTGCTGACGACGTTGCTCAAAATCAGATTCCTTTGAAAGATAACGACTACTGAAAAGCTCTTTACAGCGTCCATAAGCCCAGGGGGTTGAAACGCTCACTGATGGATCCTTCACCAACACCACGGCCATTGATGCTTTCATCGCTTGTAGCGATTCCAACCTTTCCCCACGGCCGAAACACAATTGGCTTCCACCTGCCAGGCAAAAGGGCATGTCGGAGCCAAGCTCAGCCGCAAAACCTTCAAGTTGACCCTGAGAAAAATTGAGATTCCATAGACCGTTTAACCCCACCAGTGTTGCTGCACCATCACTTGAGCCGCCCGCAAGACCAGCTCCAATTGGGATGCGTTTTTGCAATTCAATCGCGGCACCAAGGTCAGAGAACCCTGAGCGCTCGCGTAATAAATGCGCAGCTCGCACGATCAAATTGTCGCCAGCAGTGCTGAGGCTGGAATCATCGCAGCGAAGGCTGATGCTGCCATCAGCCGTATTGCGGAAATGAAGTTGATCAGCGAGTTCGATGCTCTGCATCACCATCGCTAGCTCATGAAAACCATCAGACCTGAGGCCAAGCACCTCAAGATGGAGATTGATCTTGGCTGGCGCCGAGACGCTAACCAGATGCCCTGAAGCAGCAGAAGGGTTAGATATGCTCATGGCTCAGGGTCTACTAGATCCGCCCGATTCAAACCCCTGGCCAATTCCACCCAAGTAGCAGGGGACAGTTCTTGGGGGCGTTGCTGAAGGCTGATGCCAAGATCATCAGCAAGAGCATTCAGTTCAGCAGCAGGAACAATCTTGGCAAGAGTGTTGCGCAGCATCTTGCGCCTGGCCAAAAAAGCCTGACGCAGCAAAGACTCAACACGTTTGGCGAGCAGTGGCTCTAGGCGCTGTTCAGGCGCAAGAGGTTCAATCAAGATGACCTCAGAATGAACTTTCGGCGGCGGTTTAAAAGAGCGCGGCGGCACTGGGCAAACAGTTGTGCAATGAGCGAGCAACTGCAGGCGCACGCTTAGAGCACTAAAACAGCTCTGCCCGGGCAAGGCACGAATCCGTTGAGCGACTTCCTTTTGCAAAAGAAGCACAAGGCGTTGATAGGGATGATCAACAGGTCGATCCAAGCGACCGAGAAGACGCTCAAGCAGAGGCCCGGTGATGTTATAGGGAATATTGGCCACCACTTTGTTCGCAGCACGGCCATCAGCAAGAGTCAATGGAACAGACAACACATCACCTTCTTTCAAGCTGAAGCGGGCTTGATCCGCAAATCGCTGCCTCAACCCAGAGACAAGATCGCGATCAAGTTCAACAGTATGAACAGCAGAGGCAGAAGAGGCCAACAACCTTTCAGTGAGTGCTCCACGACCAGGACCTACCTCCAGCAGGCGATCATCTGGTTGAACATCAGCTGCATCGAGAATCTGAGTCAACACAGCGGCATCAATCAGCCAGTGTTGAGCAAAGCGCTTGCGAGCGTGATGTCCGGAAAAGGCCATCACTCAACTTTGCACCAATCGGTATAGAGGGCGGCGCAATTGATTGAAGATCAAAAAAAGCTGCAGACAGAACTCGGAGTCAAACTCGCTGTTCCAGTCAAAAGCGGCGGTAGATCCCTGATTGTTCCAAGTCTGCGCACCGCATGGCTACGTGATTGGGATCAAAACAACCCAGCTCAAACAATTGGCTTCATCTATAGCGATAACACCGTTTCCTACTCATCCCACCAAGACGATCAAAATGGCGTGCTTTTGGAAGCCGGGCTCGATTACACCGCTCACAACATTGGCTCCACATCATTCAAGGTCTATGCACGTGGTGGCTTTGAAATCTGGGATTCATCCAACCGAAACAGCGATTGGAGAACTTCTGGTGGTTTTACCTTCCAAGTCTGATTCAAGCCAAAAAATCAACACAACCCTGTTGATCCATTGAGTTGCTTTAATTAGCAGCATCAATGTCAAGGTTGTCAATTCGAATCCAATCGAGTGTGTTTCGATATTGACGGTCACATCTAATAGCGACTTCAAAGAAATCTGTATTTTTATTGGTTTTTTGCAATCTATGCAGGCACAATGAAAAAGAGACATTATTAAAGTTCTATCATCATCAACCCGATACACAGAGTGTAAAAACCATGAAACTTTGCTTGTCCCTTTTGATTCGACCTCAGCCGAACATAATCATATGTATTCACTGATATAAAATTAAACAATTCCATAAGCCAGCATTGCATCAGCAACTTTCGTAAATCCTGCAATATTGGCTCCTGTAATGTAATCAGTGTAGTCTTCGTATTTATGACTATGCTGAACACATTTGGAGTGAATTTCCAACATAATTGACTTTAAGCGTTGATCGACCTCTTCACGACTCCAAGATAGACGCAATGCATTCTGACTCTGCTCAAGGCCAGAGACTGCGACACCCCCAGCATTTGCAGCCTTGGCAGGAGCAAGGATTACTTTTGCATGACGAAATTCATGAATGCCGTCAAGATTGGTTGGCATGTTCGCACCTTCAACAACTGCTTTAACACCATTGTTGATCAGTTCCTGTGAATCTGCTCGGTTAATCTCATTTTGAGTAGCACAAGGGAAGGCAATATCACAGGGAACATTCCATGGACGCTTTCCTAGGTAAAAATCAACGCCTTTGTAGTGGTTAGCAAATTCATGGATTCGCCCACGGCGAACAGTCTTTAGCTCTTTGACAAACGCAAGCATCTCGAGATTAATGCCGTTTGGGACGTGTACAAAACCATCTGAGTCAGAAAGAGTAACAACTTTCGCTCCTAGTTCAATGGCCTTTTCAACTGCGTAGAGGGCTACGTTCCCAGAACCGGAGATGGAACATATTTTGTCAACGAGAGAGTCCTCTATATGATTGAGCATATTTTCACAGAAATAAGCACATCCGTAACCCGTCGCTTCAGTACGAACAAGACTTCCACCGAATGACAGCCCCTTGCCAGTCAAGATTCCACTAAACCGATTTTCAAGGCGTTTGTACTGACCGAACATATAACTAATTTCACGAGAACCGACTCCGATATCACCAGCAGGTACATCTGTGTCTTCACCAATATGTCTATGAAGTTCAATCATCAGAGATTGACAAAATCGCATTATCTCCCGGTCACTTTTACCTTTAGGATTAAAGTTAGATCCACCCTTCCCTCCACCCATCGGCAGACCAGTAAGACTGTTTTTAAAGGTCTGTTCAAAACCTAAAAATTTCAGTACACTCAAGGTGACATTGGGATGGAAACGTATTCCACCTTTATAAGGGCCAATGGAATTATTAAACTGTACACGCCATGCTCGATTTGTGCGGATATTGCCTGAATCATCTTCCCAGCAGACTCGGAAGATGACGACGCGGTCAGGTTCCGTCATCCGCTCCAGAATCTGTGCATCTTTGTAAACACGGTTGGAAAGAATAAAAGGAATTAGAGTTTCAACAACTTCATGGACGGCTTGATGAAACTCAGGCTCTCCAGGATTTCTCTTCATCAGACCTTTCATGAAATGATCTATCTCATGGCTAGTAGCATCAGACATCAGCTGTCCTTTCTTAAGAAGTCATTTAGTATGATTTCATGGCAAGCGCCTAAAGTGACTTTAATACAGAATATTATCCAGATCAGCTTAAAAGTATGACCAAGGCATTCTCAGGAATCATGAAAAACTTGGCAATAAACAGACAACAGCCTGATCCAGTTTTATGATGCATTTTATCCGCATAGCAAACAGTTGAGGAAGTTAAGGAACTGTCAGCAATCTGTCTTCAAGAGATGAAGAATACAGTTGCTTTAATCAGCAGCATCAATGTCAAGGTAGTCAATTCGAATCCAATCGAGTGTGTTTTGACTCGGCGGTAAGGGCACCAATGCCAACACCAACTCCAAGCTGTGTTCAGCGAAGTAAGGATGAGTTGCCATCCAACATCCAATCGCACGCTTCAATCGCAGCTGCTTTCCCTTGTTAAAGGCACTCAATCCCCAATGATCTAATCCACGACAACGACGAGACTTCACTTCCACAACCAACAGTCGTTGCTGCTTCTCAAGCACAAGATCTAACTCGCCATAACGACATGACCAACGTTGACTCACCAACTGCCATCCGCGTTTTCGTAGCAGGCGTAACACCCGCTCTTCGCCCCAACACCCCTTCCGGGTTGACTCCATCATTGGCTGTTGCATTCACATGAGAATTCCACCCATGCATCGATGCTGTACCAACCCACAACGCTGTACGTATGAATTCAACACCAGAAGTTCTAGAGAATGATGCCCCAATTATTGCTTATTAAAGTAATAGGTAGATTCATTACTTTAGAACTAATCTCAATAAGATAGGCTAAGGCCAGTAATTTTTCATTGCTGATAAGGTCTGGATTGTGCTGCATTCAAAATCTATTTAATACAGTCTTTAATTCAGCGGGTGATAGCCTTATTTGAGAGAATGGCAGTTTTGAGCCTATTTGAAAAAGAGCATTCATCAGTGAATGCCTTGAACGATCTATCTTGGAAGAGTTTCTGCATTTTGGGATTGCTAAATGGAAGCGATTGAGGAAGTTTGCTGGCAGTAGTGCAGAGTGAGATTCTAATACAAAGAAGCATGAATGACCATCAATACTAAATCTGTGAACAAGATGAGTTGAGCAACAATATTATTACGCTTGTTGTTATTACAAGTTTTGGCTGATAAAGAAATGGTTTGCAGATGACCCAATTGATCATGCTTAGATGATTGAGCTAAGCTTGCTTAAGCATATGAACTAGGATGCTTCTTATGGCAGTAGAATATAAAAATATATAGCTAGAAAATCGATGGGACAGACAAATCAAATCCAGGGATCTAGTCCTCGATATGTACTTCTCATCTTGATTGCTCTAATCTGGGGATCTCAGTTCTTACTTAATGATCTTGCTCTAGAGGTCTTTACTCCTCAAGCAGTTTCATGGCTTAGAGCGACGATTGGCTTCCTAACCCTTAGTGGATTCTTATTTATCTTGCCTGAGGCTCATGACAATAAGGTTTCAAAGATCAGTTATTGGCGTCATATCATTATGATTGGCTTCTTTGAAGCAACTCTTCCTTTCTTCCTTGTTGCCTGGGGTCAGCAACATGTCAACAGTGCTATTGCGGCGATCCTGATGTCACTCGTGGCAATCTTTACCTTAATCTTAGTTGTTATTTTTGTTCGAAGTGAGCCAGTTACGAGAGGAAAGTTTATTGGTATTGCCCTCGGTTTTGCAGGTGTTGTTGTGTTGTTATGGCCTCAGGTTAGCCAGTCTCAACAAGGCAACAGCCTACTTGGAAGTGCAGCAATCTTAACAGCTGCATTCAGCTTTTCGATTAGTCTTGTATTGATTAGAACTCTGCCAGAGATGGGTACTCCGATAAAAATAGCAAGAGATATACTTCTTTGTGGTGCCGTCGAGTTAGGCGCTCTACTACTTTTGCTGGGCCAACCTTTAACGCACCACCCTTTGGAGAGTAATGCGGTGATAGCAATGGTTGCTCAGGGTGCTTTTGCTGGAGGTCTGGTTTATGTGTTGTATGTTCGTCTTGTTGGTCTTGCTGGAGCTGCATTTGCCGGCTTCGTTAACTATCTAGTTCCTTTAGTAGGAGTTTTCCTAGGAGTTGTCTTCCTGCAGAACAAGCTTTCAGCAAGTGCCTATGTTTCTCTGGTGATTCTAGCGCTTGCAGTCTTTGCGAGTGAGTGGAAGCCAGCTCGTAAATTAGTAGGTAGGCAATAATCTCAATGGTAAATCCTTAAACAGTCTTCTATTTTTCATGTTGATTATAGAATTTATTGTTTTGCAATTAACATGACAAATTATCTACTTAGAAGATTCATTGCTAAATGTTGATAGATCTCGTAGAAGCGTTCATGGGGATGCGGATGCGTAGCTCAGCAAACTTCTTTCTCATGAGCCATCATTCCTCTACCTATAGACCTATGGTTTAACTATTTAACCCCTATCCCAATGTTCGCCCAACTACTTGGCTTTGCTGCTGCTGTCCTTCTCCTTCTATTGCCACTGCAACCAAGCTGGGCAATCATGAATCATTCCCAACAGGTGTTGGTCAATGCAGATTTCTCGAACCAGGATCTGCGAGGCGACACATTTAATCTTGCCAACCTGCGCGAAGCCAATCTATCTGGGAGTGATCTAGAAGGATCCACCCTTTTTGGAGCCAAGCTTCACGATGCCAACCTCAGCAACACCAACTTGCGAGACTCCACACTTGATTCCGCCATATTTGATGGAACTGATCTCACCAATGCAGTCCTTGAGGACGCCTTCGCCTTCAACACCCGCTTCAAAAACGTGACCATTACAGGTGCTGACTTCACCAATGTGCCCCTGCGAGGCGATGCGCTCACAACGCTGTGTGAGGTGGCGGAGGGAACCAACCCGATCACAGGTCGCAACACTGCAGACAGCCTGGGCTGCAGCTAAATACTCCACGCCAACCACTCCGATGAGTTTCGATCCCCGCAGTCTTGATCGTCTACGTGAACTGGGTCGCCAGTTACCCCGGCCCTTGCCAACACCAGATGCTTCAAGTACAGCAGAGCCTCGGGCAAGCAAACGTCGCCATCGCATCGAAACCGAAGACAATCCCCAGGCCCTCTTCCAGGAATTGATGCAGGTGAGCCCTGATGGCACAGTTCCTCCCCACTTGATGGCCCGCCTTAAGGATGCCGAGGCAAAGCGACAGATCCAGGTGCAGCCTGAAGGACTTCGCCAACAACAAGGCGAAATGAACCCCCTCGACAGATCCTCTCCCGCCAGAAAAGGTAAAACGACCGTTGCCAAGACACCCCCGCTGACGCCTGGCAGCACAGAGGAAAGTCTCTATGTTGCTTTCGGGCAGTTGCTTCTCGAACACGAAGACGAGATTTGATCGTCTTAGAACTGAATCCGGCTTGATCAAGCCACGTGATGAAAGTGCTTAGCCTGGATAGCTTTTTTTAAGACAATGATCGATGTAAAGGGCATCTGCAAAGAGGGCTTAGGTAAAAGTTTCATTAACGAGAGAAAGCAACATTCACCGATAGAATCCTTCATTTGAAGGGTTGAGCTAGAGCAGAAAAGGGTTTAGATCTGATTTGTCAATTCAAGAACCTTTGGTTGGAGACTTTCCTTTAACTCTGATCATTTGAACCCTTGCCGATGAAGTACACCACTGGTTGGATTGTTTTGGTTTCCACTGGATTGCTTCGTGTAGCTCTTGCTGCAGTTTTAGCGGTAACAGCAATTCCATCAATGCGGATGTCCTTATCAAACCCCGTAAAAAAAACAACTTGAACTCACCACAGGCCAAAGAGAGTTTTTCGGCAGTTTGATCAAGAAGTGGAATCAAGACTAATTCTAGTTTCTTTAAGTCTTTCAGCTGCTTCCATCGTCAAAGCAATAACACTTGCCTGTGGAGATGCCAATCTGCAAATGCTGTTATTTCTTGCCGTTGGTGCTAATGCTAGGCAAGCAGATCATGCAATAGATCGATTTGAAAGCCTATTCTGCAACCACCATTTCACAACATGATGGTGAGGTTTAAGTTCTTCAATTTACCATCTTAGCCTATAAGGTTGATAGAAGGCTGGAAGATTAGGTTTGAAAAACTAATGACGAATAGTTTGTGTAATAAAGCAACAATTACTTGTGCAGAGATGTCAAGGATGTTTCGGCCTCAGCCCTTTCTAAGGCTCTTCATTTATATATAATCCTTTCAGTCTCTTCTGGTAAAGTCGTTACGAATAGCTCGGATCCTTTTTATATACTCATTCTCGCTCAATCAATCGCTTCACCCTCAAAGTAGACTTATCTGTGAGCTCAAAATGGTTTTCCCACGTGATTGTAAATTTGAGATGGTCTTCATCTCGCAACTTTTGCATTTGATGACTGCCCTTCTTTCTAGATGAGCTATTGGACTTTTTAGCGTATTTTATGCCGTGCTATCGCTGGCATAGATAGTGATCAGACCTATTTTTAACTGTTCAATCTCTGAACAGATCGGGTAAGCTGACAATTTTTTAGTTGATTCCTACGTTAGAATAAATGTCAGCGTAGTTCTGGATCAATCTGGAGCTTTGCATGTGTTTTGAATCCTTGCTTAATAGCGGGGCACGCTTGAGTCGACATTGATGCTCCAAGCGTCGATTCCGCCTTCTAGATTCCAGACCTGATAACCAATATCCTGCTCTAAAAGCCAGGTCCCGAAGTTCCAACTGCGTATGCCAGCATGGCAAATCACGACGACAGGACGGTCGTTTGGTAATACTTTAGGGAGAGTTTCCATCCAATCAGAAGATCTACTCAGCGGCAAATGCAGCACATCGGCTGGGAATGGGGCTAACTCAAGCTCCTGGTCTTCTCTTACATCCACACAGATTGGTAGAGAGGATGAGTCGCTCAACCAGCGATGCAGATCCTTTGCGGAAATAGGGGTTGGAGTGGGCTGATTCATCGTTAAATGATTGGCTTTCGATGTGAGTTTCATTCATCTCGATCCACTTGGATCGCCATTTGTACGGATGATCCTGTATTGCAGTTTGATGTAACGCAATGACTATTAATCTGCCGTACCAAGGTTTGCCCCAGAGACCATGGCCAACCCTTAGAGGTGATCACATGAGTGTCTCACGGTCAAGTCAATGAAGATCATATTCATTACAGTACTGTGCCTCTTAACAGCCTGTAGGTTGTTCATTGTTCTGCTGAACAGTACTCCTTCCACTCCTTCCACCGCGATTGCTGCTTTCGGATCATGGCAATAGCAGACAAACGATCTAGTGGGTGCTGCATCTAAGCCTTTAGCTGGCTCTGATGACCAAACGTGTTGGGTGATCTAAACCAGTAGAAGCGCCTAGTCTTGAACTCGCGCATGTTCATTGCAGACAGCTGTTAATCCATCAGGATTGCTTTAATGAATGCCATTTTGGTAAGGAATCTACACCAATTGGGCCAGTACAACATCATTCGTTGATAATTGGCAGAGAACCAATCAGAACAATGCCTCAACCACATGTATGGAAGTCAGTAGATTTCATCGGCAGGCTTTGTTTATCAGCTGTTTTTGTTGTCGCAGTCCCGTCAAAGATTACCAAGTTCTCATCAGTAGTTGAAACAATTTCAGGGCAAGGGATCCCAGCACCACTAGCACCCTTCTTGTTGTTGGCAGCAATTGCCTGCCTGGTTGTTGGCTCAGTACTTCTTCTATTTGGCAAGAATCAAAAACCTGGAGCATCACTATTACTCATTTTCCTTGTGCCTACAACAATCATCTTCCACGCATTCCCCTTACAGCCTAAAGCACTATTTATGAATCTTGGATTGATTGGTGGCCTTACTCTAGCCTTGACTAGACCAAAATTCATCGAATGAGAAGGTTGGTCATAAATAGTAAACAATAGCTTTTTTCTATTGTTTATATATTATTCATGGCTATGACATTTTTCTGGCATGCTAACATCAAGGCTTATATAACTTTGTTGAATAGCAACTATCCAATAACTTTAAAGATAATATCAACCTGCCTTGTTGACAACGCTAGCCTTCCATGACTTGAAAAATCTAATTTTCATTTAATGGTGTCTTGTTCAGCTTCTTGATCAACTCGATGCCAACATATTTGATAACTATAAATATGAATCTTTCTAGATTAATCTAGTTTCTATCTGAATGAGGTGTTGGAATCTGTTTTCTTCATTTAAAAGGCTTATTCTAACGCTACGACTACATGCTTAACCCATATGCCACTCCATTCATTGTTGACCCACTCCTTATTTTGGCATGAAGATCTTCAATTTTAACCACTCTTTTAGGCATTTAGAAAATGCTTCGCGGTTTTGATCGCTCCTTTGTTATTGACTTGATATCATGATAAATACTAATGCTATTGGTTTAGTTTTCCAGATCAGTCAAATCAACCTAAGATAAAGGACCTGAATTAGAATCTAGGTAGTCTGCCTGACCACTCTCCAAATAAGGCTTAAGCGTGTTATTGAAGTCATCTTCGCTACAAGTCAGCATGATGAATCCGTTGCTTATTTCCCAATCCCAGTGTTGTTCTTTTTCTTGCTTGGCAAACTCTAAATTTCTTACTGTTACAGGCAATGAGGATGTGATTAGTCTGATGCTCTCATTTTCCTGAGCTTCAATCACGTGATTACACTCTTCTTCTAGAAAAGCATCCCATTGCTTTGCAATCTCTTCCAATTCCTTATTATTAGAGTTTTCAGAAAGCCACTGCTTATTGAAACCACTAGCGCCTATACCTCCTTTGCTATCCTCAAGAATAGACCTCAAGAGGTAGTCTTTATTTCGGTCAAAAAATTCTATTTTCTGGCCGTTCGACAAAAGCAATAGTTGTGCTGGAGGGGGTGATTTATAGGCTCTGCCAACAGAAGGAAGGTCAAGTCTACTTATCCTTCCCTGCACATCTTCCCAACAGTGATTTAGCCAACTATTAACCCAGAAAACCTTATATGAGATCAATTGTTGTTGACTAAGACTGAAGTGTTCGTCTAGGTAGTCCTCTTGTTTGTTGCCGTTAGCGGTCATAAGGTCGATTTTGACTTGTCAATAGATTAGAGCGCCTGTACCTCGACCTGTAAAAGGTGAAGCCTAGGGATGATAGCCTAGCAATTCAAGCTATCACTTAGGCCTATCACTATCACCTTTTATAGAAATGTAAGATAAAAAGTTGCTATTACTGTCATGAACATCAGCCCTATCGAATGGTTGTCCCAAGCTTATTAACTTGTTAGCTGCATCCGTAGCAGAGAACAACATCTTTGAGCTTAATCTCTATCACTCCTAGACCCTTCGCTCTACCCTCTCCTTGAGCCGCAGCTATAAGGGAAATGAACAGGTCGAAACATTGTTCTCAGGCATTCAACTTTTAAAGGTTAGTTGATTGCCCGGTTCATCTTTAACTGCTACTGCAAGGCCAAACAACCCCAGCCTATCTCGCTGCAGTTGTTCTCTTAGTCGTTTTAATCATCCGCCCAGCGTTGTCTTATTTAAATAAAACGACGTCGTGGAGTAGCAACAGGTCCGATATCAAAGCTAGTGGGCCTCACCCACCATGGCTCTCTGACGTTGCCTTGAGCATTGACAGGTCCAACGACAAAGCCAATTCGGATGCCCCCTGCGATGGCTCCAAGTTGATCAAGGCTTAGTTCTTGATCGTGGCGTTCAATGGTCATTGATTTACTCTGGTTGAGAAGGTTGTTTGCCTTCGATGTAGTTAGCTTCTCGTTGATTACTCGCTTAGGAGGTGATCTGGCTCAAACGCAAGTGTGAGCTTGCTCATAGAGCTTTGACTTCATTAACTGCCCCCTGGTGTGAGGAATGTGATTAATTTTGCTGTCTTTTTCTTTCCTTCTTAGCCAGTTGCTTCTTTCGCCATTTCCTCCAGGGAGGCACTGTGTGATCACAAGCGACCCACCACATTAAAAAAACAGGCAAAAACCAGCCACTGCTGCCTCCGGCGAGCATCACCCAGATCCCAAGTGCAAATAAAGGCCAGGCCAACCATTGTGACCACTCCCTTGCATAGAGCGCCTGGAGGACTTCAAGCAAAATTCTCTTCTGGGGATCTGTTGAACAGTGCATCTAAGCGGGCATCATGGAGATGAATCTTGCTGCAGTTGTTCTTGAGAAACTGTGCCTTTAGAATTATCGCCGTTGGCAAGGTACGCAAAGGCTGGATTCAAGACGGACTAGCTATGTATCAAAAGCGCCTACCAGGACTCATGATCACAGAGGTTCGTGATGCATCTCTGCCGCGAGAAGCAGAAGCGATCCTGGCCGCACTGAATAGCAACGAAGTGCTGGTCCCTCTCAGCGAGGAAGGCGAAGCGCTGACTTCAGTGTCCTTTGCTAACCGCCTTGAAAAATATGGCTCTCAACGTCTTGCCTTTGTGATTGGTGGCGCTGATGGCCTATCAGCAGAGCTGAAAAACTCAACCCAATGGCAGCTCAGCTTGTCTGCGATGACGCTTCCCCATGAACTTGCTCGCCTGTTGCTAGTGGAGCAGCTCTACCGAGCCCAGACCATCCTGCAAGGAGGTAAATACCACAGGGGCTAATGATTCAGAAGATCTGAATTGCGATCACTGATAAAACAGCTGCATTTGATTAATGCGATAACGCTTGAGCACACTGAAAAGGAAATTAGGTTAAGGCAATGATGATGCTCAAATGTCAGCCTGCTTCAGCAACATATGCCACAACACTTTCTCCAGAATGAAATTCAACCATCCTCCTAGTCTTTATCAGTTCCCAGCCTACGCATCTGTTACTTCTTGGCTAATCAATTAATATGAGAACCTTGAAATAGGATGCTGGTCAAGTTCATATCACTAATATTTACTTTGAGATGACTAAGCTTACAGTTGCCTTTAAACTGCTTATTGTCCACCAACCGATCAATTGAGGTCTTTTTGATATGCCTGACGAAGAAATTTTACGCAAGAAAGCTTTATCACAACTCAGGAAGAAAAGGATATTGAAGAGGCAGGTTCAGACCTATTTCACTGTGAACCTTGCTCTGATTGTGATTTGGTTGCTAACTGGCATGGGCTACTTCTGGCCCATTTGGCCTGTTTTTGGATGGGGCATTTCTCTTGCTGTTCAGTCTTGGAAGCTTGCTCATCCAGAGAGAGACTTCAGCACAGAAGAGATCGAGGCAGAGATGCGTCGCAGTTGATTGAAATCAACAATATTTCATACGCCTATCATTGCAAAAGACCTCAGTTTGCCGATTGTCAAGAGCCTTGGCTGAGGTATAATAAATCACTGTTCTGAGGAATATCATGGCCTTACCATTTCCTTACGTCTACCCTTATTCTGGTCAATTAATGATATTGAAGATATTCCATTGAAGAGAGGAGGCTAAACTAGGACTTTAGTCTCCTCTCTTCACCCTTTTATTAAATGATCATGCAAAAAACTATTGCTTGGACCGTTAGCAATTATTGCGATTTCGAGCGTTTCATCAACGTCCTTAAATGCACATGAAAATGCTAAATATAGCAAGGATCTTGGCATTAAGATTGAAACACTTGTGCAAAGCACTAAGCAATGGGATGGAAATTTTCTCCCGCATTATCCAACCAGCAATGCTGAGATCACAGTTCTGCGTATCACGATTCCAGCCGGAGTTAACCTGCCATTGCATACCCACCCAGTCATCAGTGCAGGAGTAATCCTTCAAGGCACGCTTCAGCTAACTCTTCAAGATGGAACGACACGCCTTTTCAATCAGGGAGCTGCGCTGATTGAGACAGTGAATACAGTTCATACCGGAAAAAGTCTTGGTCCAAAAGATACTGTTGTTCTCGTCTTTTGTGCAGGTAGCAAGCACCTTCCGACGACTGTTCAGGTGAAAACGCAAGCCCTTTGAGAAAGGTTCCTTAGGCAGCGCTTAAAACGTAAAAGTTGGCAGGTGCAACAGAGCAGCTCGATCAAGCACAAGCAATCTTGTAAAGAGGTTGCTACCGCCTGGGGCACGCCCCTATCAAGCCAAATCAGAAAACCGCCCCGAGTGGAACAGGTGTACTATCAGGGTGATGTCGATGTTGCGATGGAGTTCAGCGAGCCTCTTCTTCATTTGCGCTCCGAGCGGAAGCAGCAGATCCTGCCATTAGCGAGTGAGCACGTGGCGGCAGGCTTCCCCTCCCCTGCTGAGGACTATATCGAGATCGGCATCGACCTCAACGAACAGTTGATTCGTCATCCAGCTAGCACCTTCTTCCTGCGTGTTAGCGGTCACTCAATGACAGGTGTTGGCATCCACAATGGCGACCTCTTAGTTGTCGACCGCAGCCTAGATGCACGCCCCGGTCACATCGTGGTGGCGATTCTTGATGGTGCCTTCACTCTCAAACAACTTGTCCGCCACCGTGGCGTACTGCGTCTAGAGGCCGCCCATTCCAATTACCCACCGCTGGATCTGGCTCGCTTCGGTGACGTGCAAATCTGGGGTGTGGCAGTGCATTCCATTCATAGCCTCAATCCTGCGCAGCAAACATCCCACTCAACACAACGCCTAGATGAATAGGCTCAAAATAGGCGAGACGATGAATCAGGCTGCCCGGTATAGCAATAGTGTTGTTGCTCATCTTTAAAGATATTACCTTTAAATCGTATATAGAGATAGGCAAGTTTGGTGCATCAAATGGCTGACTTTTGTTCACCCAGATCGCGCAAGGCAAGGATGCGATCAGACCAATAACAATGAGAGGAGCCTTTGAAATCCCATAACGTGTCGGTCAACTGACCAAGCCATTGACGCCTTTCTTGTTGTTCATTTGCCTCTTGATCGGAAACCCAAGCAGAAACAGAGGTGTGGGAATAATCCAGGGGCTTCTCCTCCGGCCCCCTTGCCCAGCCAAGATCTTGCAGATACTCGTGAACACATTCATCTACAAATACAAACCAATCATGCAAGTGTTTAATACCATTGGCTTTAATAGCTTTTTGCTGAAGCTCTGATGCTCCTTCTGGAGACTCAATATGGCCATGCACAGCTAAGATTTCTTCTCTGATATTGAGCCATTCGCAATCACCCTGTGATTGAAGCCCATAGTAACGTTGACGGAACTGATCATCTTCCTTGCAAAGCCATTCGATCCAGACTTCTTCCATCAACTCTTTGATTTCTTGCTTGTCTCCTCTCGATAGCCATTCAGAGAAGCTTTCCTTATTGATTCTCTGCATAATATCTTTTTGATGCCTGCTTAGAGTTGGTGCCATTGCAAATCCTTTTGTCTTGTTGGTTTTACAAAAGACTCGACCGACGCGGTTGCTCATAACATGGAATCAACCTATGTGGCCAGGTCCAGCTAAGACGTCATAGACGACTTATTTGTAGACATTGTTAGGGATTCAGCTACGTCTAGCCGGCCATTGAGTCAGCATCCTCTATTGCAAAGGTCTCTAGGCCACAACGACAGGCTTGACGGTGGAAATCTTGAGGCAGACAAGCAAGACCAATGCAGCCAAACAGCCAATCAAAGTGATGATTGGTCGCCAGTCTGCATTGACATTCTCCTCGCCACATCGACGACAACCATTGCGACTGGCTGTCACAGCAAAGCACGATCTCGCTATCAGGTAGGAGCTAGTGCGTCTGTACTAGTATGAGGCATTCTTTCGCTCGCCTTCCTCCAGTGCCATGTCTCGGGTCACGGCCCTGATCGACGGCAACAATTTCTATGCCTCCTGTGAGCAAAGCCTTGACGCCTCGCTAATCGGTCGTCCTCTGGTCGTGCTCTCCAACAACGATGGCTGCATTGTTGCTCGCAGCTCCGAAGCGCGTGCTCTCGGTATCAGCATGGGCACGCCCTATTTCAAGGTCCGTCACAAATTGGACCGACTTGGCGTTGTCGTGCGCAGCTCCAACTACGCCCTCTACGGCGATATGAGCCAACGACTGATGAGCTTGCTGGAAGCCCATTGTGAGGAGCTGGAGATCTACTCCATTGATGAAGCCTTTGCTTATATCAATGGTCCCTCTGATGACAACCTAAAGCCCTGGGCCCGTCATCTACGGGCCCAGGTGCATCGCAACCTGGGCCTACCTATAGCAATCGGACTTGGCGCCAGTAAAGGTCAGGCCAAACTCGCCAACCACCTAGCCAAGGCCATACCAGCTCACGCTGGAGTGTTCAACCTACTCACCGCTAGTGATCCAGATACATGGCTCGAGAGCGTCGCTATCGAAAATGTATGGGGCATCGGTCGCAAGTTAGCCCACTGGTGCCGACTTAGAGGCGTAACCAATGCCCGGCAATTGCGCGATATGCCACGTAGCAAACTTCATGCCCGCTGTGGCGTTGTAGGCATACGCCTACAACGAGAATTACAAGGTCATGCCTGCCTTCCTCTAGCCCTAGCCCCAACATCAAAACAGGAAACCTGCGTTAGCCGCAGTTTTAGCCGACCAATCGCCAATCCAGAAGAATTACGCCAGGCAATCGCAACCTACGTGGTGCGCGCCAGTGAAAAACTGCGACGACAACAGCAACGGGCCGGGACCCTCACCGTATTCACACGTACCAGCCCATTTGCGCCAGCGTTTTACAGCCAAGCCGCTACCATCCAACTGGATCTGCCAAGCAACGACACTGCAATCTTGCTAGCAGCAGCCCTGCCACTAGTAGAGCGAATCTACCGGCCCCATTGCCGCTTAAACAAAGCCGGGGTGCTGATGCAAAACCTACAGAGTGCAGACCATCTGCAACAACACCTGCTGGTAGCAGTTCATGCCGATGAGCAGTATCGCCGCGATCGACTAATGAACACCATCGACCGACTCAATCACCGTTACGGCAGCGGAACCGTGGGTTGGGCAGTTTGTGGCATGCAGCCAGGATGGAGCATGCGTCGTCATCAACTCAGCCGCGCGGCCACAACTCGCCTTAATGACGTGCCGTTGGTGCTGGCCTGAAACTTAGAATTGAATGTCAACAGATCTCATTAGTTAGGGGATTGGGCTGGATTTGATTTGCTGGGTTCCATCCACATCTCCAATCCATAAAGAATGCGCCATGCAGAGAAGAAAGAAGTGAGAATAAATAGAAAAGTGACTATGAAAAAAGTCTTGGTCATTAGGCGAATAACTGAGGGCCTGGCTGATGGCCTAGAAGGCAACAAGTGCGTGGATTCATGAGCCAGGCAAGTAGAACAAATTATTGATGACCCTCCCGTTAGCTGAATACTCTTGGCAAATGCTTCAGTAATCTCAACAGATTTACCGCAAAGTCTGCAAAGGTGACTGAACGCCATTAAAATAATCTCAAGGCAGAATAACTGGTCTGCAGATATATAATGAAGAAGAGAGGTTTTGTTATTTGATCATTAGGGAGTGCATGCATTTTAAAATTGCTGTAGAAGCTGCACCTCCTCTTCGCGACGATTCAACAGCAATACCATGCGCTGACCATGGCAAGCGAGGCCGGTCTGATGACGCAGCAGTTCAGTACTAGCCAAGGCGACCCCACAAGTTTCAACCAAAAGCACCGGCAAAGTTTCAGCATGACCTTGCATGCCCTGCAAATCAAGCGCCTGAAGCACTGCACGTTTTGATTTATCCATTCCCAGCCGCTCAACAAGCTGAGGCCAGAGATGATTCACCGGCGTGCAACCAGCAAAGGCAATAGGGAAGTCACTCATCGGAGGCTAATCGCAGCAACCTTCGGATTAAAACAACGCTCATGAGGAAAGTTGTTGAACAGCTCCTGCAATCATCGCCGGGGTTACCGGAATCGTCTCGATTGCATCAGCGTTATCAAGATAAGCGTCGAAGGAAGAGTAGTGATCCACATGAGGATTCGCCCCGTCCTTAGCACAGGCTTCTGTCCAGTCGCCATCTTCAGGTTTTACCACGACATAAGCCTGGAGAGACTCCTCTAAATCACCTCCGTCACCAATTCCCTCACCGTGCCAAATCGTTTCGTAGAAGCTCATGCCATTAAATTTAAGAAGAGATCATCAGTTTAAAGAGCCATGGTGCAGTTAAAGGGCCTCAGCACACTTCCGTAGAGACAACCATCTGCTTAGAATGACAAGTGAATTTCATCTTTAAGCTCCACAACTTGATGCCTTATCTGACAGCCCTACAAAGGATTCGCTGAGCTGCGCAGCTGTTGCTAATGGACTTAAACGTAGATGGTAAAACCTTGCTGAGCGGTGCATTCAAAAGCTAGAAAAGATGAGCGAGAAGATGCAAGCAGGAATCGTGATGGTCAATCACGACAACAAGTTCCTTGATATCGCCGATTGGCTTGTGAAGCGCATCAACAGACTGATGACCTAAGCCGGAATGACATCCTGGCCTGAGAAGCCACCACAACGCTGCTGATCTAAGTGACCAATGTGCTTGCGTTCGCTGTAATAAAGCTCCTGGAAACGCAACGCATCGCTGTTGAGCTCCTCAAACATTGCTTCGATACGCATTTCCATATCGACCGATTCAGTAGGTTGCTGTCGCTCTTCTTCAATCAAAGCAGCAATACAACGCTCAAGAGTTTCAAGACGCTGACCACCCCAGGCCTCAAGAAGATGACGACAACGCTTGAGGGATTTTTGGCGTTCTAGAGCCGCTGCTGTGCCCCGGAGCTGAAGCAGTGGCTTAGCCATAGCAGCCAAATGAACCTCGCCAGGCTCTAATAACGGGGTAAGACGAGCGACTAGAGCACTGTTCTCCAGGAGCAACTGATCGGTAAGCAGCCGTGGCAACTCAATATCCTCCAAATCATGACCAGAGTCAGTTCCTCGACTGATCGCCTCTAAACGTCCTGCACCAAGATTGGTTTCCTCCAAATCAGTGATCGCCGCCCAAAGCAAACGGTGATGTTGTAAGGCAAAATCCTCCAGCTCTCGCTGTCGTAACTCCCTGCGAATGGCAGCCCGATGATTTGAGCAATGGAGATATAACCTCAGGATTTCCGCCTCGCTGCGCTCCCGTTGACTGGCCTCGCCAGGTTGCTCATGGCGACTTGAGCGGCCATGCCAGCGCTGCCCTTTCACTTGCTGGCGCAGATCTTCCTCCAACTGCAAGGCCAACCGGCCCTGCCCACCGCTCAAGCGTTCGGCAACCTGTTGCAGGTAGTGGGTCCGTACGGCCGACTGGGGCAACTTGCCGAGCAATGCAACCAGGCCACTCACTGCCTGCTGGAACTGATCCGCTTGACTTAAATCACGGCCCTCCAAAACCTGTTGAATCTGCCAATCAAGCCAAAGAGGTGACTGATCTAATAGAGCCCTGTAATCGCCAGCACCATGATCTTTGAGAAATTCATCGGGGTCTTTGCCAGAAGGCAAATGAAGCACTCGTAATTCCAACTGGCCCTGCAAAGCCAGTTGCTCAACTTCGCCAATGGCCCGGTTCGCAGCACGAACACCGGCTCCATCAGCATCAAAATTAAGCACGATCCGCTTCCCTTCGCTGCAACGGCAGATCTGGGTGATCTGCTGACTACTCAAAGCAGTGCCTAAGGAGGCCACTGAATTGGTGACACCTGCAGCATGCAATGCAATGACATCGAAATATCCCTCGACTACCACAGCCCGGTCATCCTTACGGATGGCATTCGCCGCCCGATCCAGTCCAAACAAATGCTTGCCTTTCTCGAACACGTCTGTCTCAGGAGAGTTGAGGTACTTCGGCTCTGAGCCATCAAGACTGCGTCCGCCGAAACCAATCACCCGTCCCTGGCGATCGTGGATCGGCACCATCACACGATGACGAAAGCGATCGTAAAAACCTCCCCCACCCTTGCGCGCCACAACAAGCCCGGCGGCTTCCAGTAATTCAGCAGACAAACCTTCCACCTGCTGGAGGTGCTTGAGTAAACCATCCCATTGCTCAGGGGCATAGCCCAGTTCGAAGGATTCCAGAGTGACTTCACTAAGGCCCCGCTTCTCAGTGAGGTAATTCAGCGCATTTGCGCCAACTGGCGTACGTAGCTGGCCACGAAACCAACCGGCCGCCAATGCAAGCGCACGATGAAGCTTGTCTCGACGAGAGAGCTGCTGACGTAATCGTTCCTGCTGGGGCCCCTCGACCGTTTCAACAGGAAGTTGATACTTGCGAGCAAGCTCCAGCACCACATCACCAAAACTCTGGCGCTGAAACTCCATCAGGAACTTGATCGAGTTTCCACCAGCTCCACAAGAGAAGCAGTAATAAAACTGCTTCGCTGGCGAGACCGTCATCGATGGTTTGCTGTCGTCATGGAACGGACAGATCCCTACGAATTCACGGCCCTTTTTCTTTAGAACCACATGTTCGCCAACGACATCAACAATGTCGGCACGCTCCTTGACGGCCTCGATCGTGCGCGGGTGAAGACGGGGGACGGGCATGACCTTATTTTGCTGGTTGCGCCGCGAGAGGTCGAGAAGAGAACATGATCAGCAAAAGCAATCCATACGACAAGCAAGGCCGAAATCAATAAGAACTCAAAACCTCTCCAAAATCGTCCTCTCTGAATTGGCAGCGCAAACGGCGTAATCAGCCTTGCCGCAAAACGACAAAACTTTGATCGACATCAATCGAGTTGCAGCACATCACGTGTATTAGAGCGTCGAATTGCTTCCTGCTGCTGATAAGACGCCAAACAGCCATCACGAATCACCAATAGGCAATTCACATAATCAGCACCATCAATGAGAGCTGCGCGAATGGCTTTTGCTGCGGGAGTGCGATTACTTTCGCTGGATGATTCTTCATAACTAAAAGTGCCTGCAGCCGCAAGGCCATAGGCCCCTGCCCCTCTTGCACCGGTTGCACCTCCTACAATCCCAGCCAAGGGAGCCAAAGATCCGCCGGATCCTTTCTGCTTAGCTGTGCTGGTCGCACGCCCCTCTACTGTTCGCGCACCGACAACCTCTCCAGTGGAGGAATCCACCACCCGTAGGTCGATGGAAACATAAGCCTTGGATTCCGAAACGGTCTTCGAGCCACCAAAACCCATAAAGCGCATCCCACTTCCAGATTGCTTTGTTTCAACCCCATCCTCGTAGCCACTCACACGCCCCATAATCAAATAGCGGGCGCCACGCATTTGACGGCTACGTGCGGCGTCTCTGTCGTTTCGCACAATCCCCAACTCGGCAAGCTCTTGCTCAGAGAGGACCGCCTTGAGATTCTGCCGTTCCACGACTGTTAGTCCACCAGCAAGGGCTAGTTCATTGGAAAGAGCATCCGCGAGCTGACGGCTCACACGCGGGCTCCACCAAGACAACCTTCCTACCTGGTTTTTAAAGTCGGGTACAGAAACCGTTGGGCCAGCCCAGGCGGCTACTGGAACAAACACAAAGGAAGCCACCACAGCAGCAACTCCAAAGGAGGAGAGTTTCACGGCTTTTGAATCCATTAGAGATTTCTACAGTCGGGCAATTTAAAAAGAATTAGGAGAGTGGGCTGCTTCTCGTAAAGCAACGCGACTTGCTATCACCAATTTGGAACGTCATGGCGATCTCAATCCTATTGCTGGTCTTTCCTTGCGGCAAAGGCTTTCAGGGATGGCCTCTTCTCTTGTGTTGTTGACTATGCCATTGCCTCAGTTCTGCGGATGCGATGAATGATGTCAATGCAGGGCAACAACCAACTGCAGACAAACAGCCAATGGCGTGGGTTCAAATCACTCCTGCTCGCCGCTCTGGCCTTCAGCTTGATGACCGTTTGCGTCAAACACCTTGGTGGTCGTTTACCGGTCGCAGAAATTTTGTTCGCAAGATCTCTGATCAGCTTGGCAATTACTCGGTTCATGCTCACTCGGGTTGGGGTTTCCCCCTGGGGACACCGTAAAAGGTTGCTGTTATTGCGCGGGCTGCTGGGCACAGCGGCATTGTTCTGTGTATTTGACGCCTTGGCGTCCTTACCCCTTGCTACCGCAACCGTTCTGCAATACACCTATCCAACATTTATTGCGTTAGCGGCATGGATGTTTTTAAGAGAAAGAATCCATCGTCGTATTGGCATAGCAGTACTTCTCGGTTGGTTGGGGATCACTCTTGTTTTAAAACCAGAATGGCTTGGCACAAGCTTCACCGGTTACTCCCCTTTATCTGTCTCTATTGCACTTTTAGGTGCTCTGTTTACAGCTCTGGCCTACGTCTGCGTACGTGAGCTTTCAAAGCAGGAACATCAACTCGTGATCGTTTTCTACTTTCCATTGACATCAGTACCAATAGCCCTGCTCTTCCTCGGGAATCATGGAGTCTTGCCACTTGGAATCGATTGGCTCTGGATACTGGGTATTGGCCTATTTACCCAACTTGGTCAAATCTGGATTACCGAGGGATTAACTCTTCTGCCAGCAGCCACAGCAGGCTCAATTGGCTATTCCCAAGTTTTGTTCGCAACTCTCTGGGGTGTACTGCTGTTTGCTGAACACGTTGATGGCTGGTTCGTGATTGGAGCTCTGATGGTATTAGGAGCAACACTCATCAGCTTCAGAAGCAGACAAGAGAATATCCAAAACCAACCAACATGAGAAAAAGATTGCGACCTCAATCTTGTTGATTGAGCTGTAAACGATAGAATGGAAATTCTTTTAAGAAATCCTTGAAATGGCACCCTAGGGATACATGATGAGAATGAGCCCTTGACCCCTCTCAAAAACATTGCAATCTTATCGTATTGCTAGGGAGTCTTTCAACTCTCTTCCTGACCGTTAAATAGGATCAGAACGTAATGTTATCGCCCTAGATTTATATCCTGTCTGGATAGGAACCCTACCTTTCTTTTGTCTGTTAGTTACTCTCGGAATCTCAATTCCCGCACTAAAGACTCCACCACTAACATCCTTCAATTCGTCAGTTGAGAGTTCCTCGTTGCTTCGTCAGTCATTAGGTGTTTATGCTAGATATTTTAATGATAGACTCTATGAGGAAGTAATGAAGTTACCTGTATCTAAAAGAGATAGAATCTTTACTGGTCTGTTAGTTGTTTTGATTGTGACTCAAATCTCTACTGCAGAATAGGAGCACAGGATAAATTGACATCTAATGCTGATAGAGGTCTATATTAGATAAGGTGAGTGGGGAGGAGAGAAATGGGGAACCTGACTTGAAAAGGCTATTTGAAAAAAAACAATTCGGTTCTCCTCTCGGTCTGTGAACCATGCTCAATAGATGAGGTTGTCTAGCTTAGTCATAGGTATAGGCCATACGGTATCCGGGTTCTAGTTATTCTTTGAGTAGATCGTTTGGGTTTCTCTTCTGAAGATGGTTATCAATAGACAGACAAATGCAACCCACCCTTTTTGAAAATGCTCTAGAAACTATTCCAACGAACTTTCTACAGTCAGTGAATCACCAGGTAGCTGTTAATTAAAGTCCCCCATTACCCTCAAGACCCAATGCTCACGTAGATGACTGACATCTCGCTTTTCAACATGCACTCGGCCCATGTCTTCTGAATTCCCCGTCTCAAGATCTAGGCGGCTGGTAATAGCCGTTTGCAACAACTCAATCTGTAGTACCAGGGCTTCCGGCTGACATCCACTAGCAGGGCTACTGATGACTATTGCAGGAATTGAGTTTTAGACCGGTCACGCAAAGCAAAACAAGCTCCAGAAGTTCTGAGCAGGACCTCGAACGATCAAGCAGAGGCTGGACAGATCAGGCAGCATGGATGACATCAAGAGCAACCTCATGATCGGCTGGCTGCAAGGGCAAAAAGTAGAAGCCTGGCAGCAAGGGACTCGGCAAGGAGTCGTTTTGGCATGTGCTGGTGTTGGTTACGAGGTTCAGATTGCACCGCGCCATCTCAGCGAAATGGAGCACGGGCAAAACACATTCATCCTCTGGATCCATCAGGTGCAGCGTGATGATGGATCCAGCTTGTTTGGCTTCCCGGAACGACGAGAACGGGACATGTTTCGTACCTTGATTGGTGTTAGCGGAGTGGGGCCCCAGATGGCCCTCGCTCTTCTAGAGGAATGTCAGCCCGGAGAACTTGTAGAGGCGATTGTGCAGGGAGACCTACGCAAGCTTTGTCAGGCTCAAGGTGTAGGCAAGCGCACAGCCGAACGTCTTGCGGTGGAATTGCGCACAAAGTTGGCTGAATTTAGTTGTCGTGATCCTGGAATGTCCCTGGTTGACAACGGTGTGATCGATTCGCATCAGCTCAAGGATTCAAGTCTGCATGAGCTACAGATCACCCTCGGGGGCCTTGGTTACGAAGATCTTGAAATACGCCGTGCCATAAGGGCTGTGGCCAGCGGTGCTGCAATAGGAGCCAGGGACATGCCTGAGTCTGTTCCCGCCATCGACGATACTGACGCCTGGCTGAGAGCAAGCCTGCGCTGGCTTAGTCAGGAAGCTGCCTAAACAATGGTCCTTAAAGAGTTAGATTGTTTTTTTGGTCTCTTAGGGCAAAACGCCAAGCATGTCGCTCGATACAACAGAAAAGCAACAGCTGATCAACGCCAACCAAACCCATGGCACCGATACGGGGTCTGTGGAGGTGCAAGTGGCAATGCTTAGCGAGCGGATTACCAAGCTCAGCTCGCACCTGCAGGAGAACAAGCACGACTTCTCATCCCGTCAGGGTCTGCTCAAGATGATTGGTCGTCGCAAGCGCCTGCTCAGTTATGTACGCGGAAAAAGTGAACAGCGCTACAACGGCCTGATCACCAAACTAGGCATCCGCGGTTAAATCCTTTTTGGCGATTTCCCTCTAATTCTTAAGCAGATGGCCGAACGAAGCAAAGCTATGCCTTTCGGGCCTGACAAGAGCGGAACGGCCAACAAAAGCCTGCCCCAAAAGGGATCCAAATCGCCACAGATCAAGAAAGCAAAAGCGACCTCCAGCAGTCAGCAGGCCATTCCAAAGCCGGTGGCCAACCGCATGCTGCGGCGCGTGATCTTTGCCTCGGGTCTGCCTACTGCTGCAGGGATGGGTGTTTTTGTCGCTAGTTATCTGATTGTGAGCCGCGGCATTGCTGATATCTCACCATTCATCACGCTGATCAGTTCAGGAGCCTGCTTCCTCGTTGGCTTGATAGGACTAAGTTATGGGGTACTATCTGCCAGCTGGGAAGATGCTCCAGGCAGCCTGCTTGGACTGGAACACATTGGTCGCAACATAGGAAGAATGCGCGATTCAAGCAAAGCTAATCAACCAGGCTCAAAATCAGAGATCAAGCCAAAGGAATCCGGACAAACATCAGACAAATAGTCGGTCGCTGCATCGAGCTTTGAATGCCTGCTGTTGAAGGGAACTGAGTGCAGCAGAAGCGTCACGAACGCAGAACTGATGACCTAGGCATACGTAACGCACCTGGGGACCCTGGCGAACCGCTGCCACCACGGGTACCCGCACGCCAAATTCATCCTTGGCTGGGCGATGCTGATGGAGACATTCCCGAAGCTTGTGCTGCACAGTGATGTCACAGGCTTCATCAGGCATCAACTCCACCAACAGCAGTCGTAGGTCATCGATGGCGCGGCAATCATCAATGATCAATTGGATACGGTCGTCGCGACGATCAACAGAGGCCCAGATGAGCAGTCGCGCTTCCAACATGAGGTGATCTGATAGACGGGCATAGCTCTTGGGGAACACCACAGCTTCGCAACCACCGGTGAGATCCTCAATCTTGAGAACTGCCATGCGATCGCCCTTGCGGGTTGTGACTTGGCGCATCTCTGTCAGCATCGTGATCACACTGACCTTCGCCTTGTCAGGCTGATCCTCAAGGCTGGCAAGACCAATGGGCGCCAGCAATTGAGCTGGAGCAGTGAGCTGCTTGAGAGGGTGATCAGAAAGGTAGAAACCAACCAACTCTTTTTCAAGTCTCAGCTTTTCAGTCGGTGGGTAGTCGGGAACCGGTGCTGCCTTGGGTGCAGTGCTCAGCTCATCAGACGTTTGCTCGTCTGCAGCTCCAGCCACAAGATCAAATAGGTTGCCCTGACCACTTAGTCGATCACGGGCACGAGAAGCAGCCCAGTTGATCAGAAGCTCCAAGTCGGCAATTAACTGGGCCCGGTTCGATTCAGGGTCTATGGCATCTAGGGCTCCGCAATGAATAAGAGATTCCAACCCGCGACGATTCAGAATATTGGAGGGCAGACGATCACAGAGATCGGCAAGGGAGACAAAGGGGCCATCACCATCGCGATTGGCAATTAGCTGCCTGATTGCACCATCGCCAAGATTTCTCACAGCAGAAAGACCAAACAAGATGCGATCACCAGCAGGGGTGAAATCAATCCCTGAAGCATTCACATCTGGCGGCATCACTTCAATCCCCATTGCATTGCAATTCGAGATATAGCGCTGCACCTTGTCACTAGCGCCAGCATTGACTGTCAGTAATGACGCCATATAGGCAACTGGATAATGTGCCTTTAAATAGGCAGTTTGATAAGTAACAGCGCCATAAGCCGTTGAGTGACTCTTGTTGAAGCAATATTCGGCGAACAAAACCATTTGGTCGAAAAGCTCATCGGCGATCTTCTTATCAACACCACTTCGACTTGCACCTTCAACAAAAATACTGCGATGTTTCTGCATCTCTGAAACCTTTTTCTTGCCCATTGCACGCCGCAGCAAGTCAGCTTCGCCGAGAGAATAGCCAGCAAGATCCTGAGCAATCTTCATGATTTGCTCCTGATAAACCATGATCCCGTAAGTCTCCTTAAGGATTGGTTCAAGGGCAGCATGAGCAAAATCAATTGCCTCTCGACCATGTTTCCGATTGATGAATTTTGGAATCAATCCGGCATCCAAAGGACCTGGTCTGTACAAAGCTAAAATTGAGGAGATATCTTCAAGAGATGAGGGGCGAAGGTCACGCACAATCTGTCTCATCCCACTAGATTCAAGTTGAAAGATACCCTCAAGATCTCCTCTTGCAAGTAAGGCAAAAGTTTCAGGATCCTCTGGGGGCAATTGATCAGGATCAATTCTCTCTCCATTGCTGACTTCAACAAGCTCAAGTGTTTTGTCAATCATGGTGAGATTCTTGAGCCCAAGAAAATCCATCTTCAATAACCCCATCGACTCCACATCCTCCATGAAGTATTGAGTAATTACTTGTCCATCGTTATTACGCTGAAGCGGTACAAGATCATCTAGGGGCTCAGCAGCAATGACGACTCCAGCGGCATGAACGCCAAAGGTTTTATTTGTACCTTCAATGCGCATCGCCATATCGACCCATTTTGTAACTACTGGATCGTTCTGATACTTCTCACGGAATTCAGCATTTGGCGAATCGCTGCCGATCATCGTAGCTAGCTTTGCAGGTTTTCCCCTTACTACGGGAATAAGCTTGGCAAGTCGATCGGCATCTCCATAGGGAATATCAAGCACCCGGGCTACATCCTTCAAGACGGCCTTGGAGGTCATTCGGTTAAAAGTGATAATTTGAGCAACCTTGTCTTCGCCGTAACGACGCGTGACATAGTCGATCACCTCACCACGACGTTCAATACAGAAATCAGTATCAATATCAGGCATCGACTTACGCTCAGGATTAAGGAATCGCTCAAATAACAATCCGTTTTGAACAGGATCAATGTTGGTAATACCAAGGGCATATGCCACGAGTGAGCCAGCGGCTGACCCCCTCCCTGGTCCTACTGGAATGCCCTGTTCACGTGCAAAGCGGATGTAATCCCATACCACCAGGAAATAGGTGGGGAAGCCCATCTGTTCCATCACACCCAGCTCATAGGTGAGCCTTTCGCCGTAATGGTCATCAATTGGATCTGCCGTTGCCAGTTTCAACCTTTGCCGTAGTCCCTGCTCTGAGACCTCGTGTAGATAACTCACGGCGCTATGTCCTTCAGGAATCGGGAAACGAGGCATCTGATAACTACCGAGGATTGAGTATTCCTCAACCTTTTCGGCAACGGCTGCGGTGTTGGCAATAGCCTCTTGCAGCACATCAGGCTCGAGATGATCGGCGAACAGCCGTCCCATCTCCTGTTCAGACTTGATGTATTCAGTACCTGTGTAGCGCAGACGCTTCTCATCACTGATCAACTTGCCTGTCAGCACACAAAGCAGGGCGTCATGGGCCTCCACATCGTTCTTGCTGAGGTAATGGGCGTCATTGGTCGCAATCAGCTCAATCCCTAGCTCTTTGGCGATGCTCACAATCTCCACATTGACGATTCGGTCTTCCGGCGAGCCGTGATCCTGAACTTCGAGATAGAAGTCTTTGCCAAAGACCTCCTGGTACCAACGGGCCACATCCCTTGCTACATCAATGCGACCGCGCAAGATGGCTTGAGGAATCTCCCCACCAAGACAAGCGGTGGCAACAATTAACCCCTCGCTATAGGCCTTGAGCAGTTCTTTATCAATGCATGGCCTTGCAAAGATGCCTCGGCCGCGCATCCCGCGCAGATGGCTAATGCTGGTGAGTTTCACAAGATTGCGATAGCCAACAGCGTTCTTAGCAAGCACCACCAGGTGATAACGACGCTCCTTCTTCGGTTGTGGATCCTCAATGGACCCGTTGATCACATACATCTCATTGCCGATGATCGGCTTGATCTCAGCGTTCTTGCAAAGCTTCAGCAGTTCAATGGCGCCATACATCACACCGTGGTCCGTGAGTGCCAGAGCGGGCATGCCTAGCTCCTTGGCTCGCTTCACCATCTGGGGGAGCTGTGTTGCTCCGTCCAGAAGGCTGTAGTCGCTGTGGTTGTGAAGAGGAACGAATGCCATGCCCCCAGCCTAGGAGGAGGCGCAAGATGCAGGGTTGTTCATGTAGCCAAACGCTGCATCTAGCGCAAGAGATCGTTTAGGGAATGAAGTTTCCCTGCGGTTGATTTGCCATCACGTTTGCTGCTTGCTCATAGTGAAAAGCCACTTGTAGGAGGCGTGACTCCTCCAGCACATTGGCAATCAACTGCACTCCGATGGGAAGGCCATCGTCATCGAATCCACAGGGAAGACTGATGGCAGGCAAGCCAGCCAGGTTGGCTGGGATCGTCAGCAGGTCAGCCAGGTACATGGCAAGTGGATCATCAGCGTGGGCACCGACTTGGAATGCAGTGGTAGGTGATGTGGGTGTCAGCAGTACATCGACTGTTTGGAAGGCAGCATCAAAATCTTGACGGATCAATGTGCGGACCTGCTGGGCTTTTTTGTAGTAAGCATCCATGTAACCAGCCGACAGGGCATAGGTGCCGATCAGGATGCGTCGCTGCACCTCGCTACCAAAACCCTCTGCGCGACTTCGGGCTGTCATCGCGGCTAGAGCATCAGTTCCTTCAGCTCGGTAGCCGTACTTCACGCCGTCGTAACGCGCCAAGTTGGCTGAAGCCTCCGACGGGGCAATCACGTAATAGGTGGCGATGCCATCGCTAAAGCGTGGGCAACTCACTTCAACCAGTTCCGCTCCCAAGGATTGCAGTTTCTCTGCAGCTGCCAAAACTGTTCTCTTCACTTGCGCATCCAAGCCGTTCTGATCAAAGCACTCTCGAATCAAGCCGATGCGTACACCAGACATTGGTTGCGAAAGGGCAGAGCAATAATCGGGAACAGCAACATTGAGACAAGTTGAGTCACGAGGATCAGATCCTGCGATCACTTGCAAAAGCTCAGCAGCATCGGCCACGTTGGTTGTGAACGGTCCAACTTGATCAAGAGAACTGGCAAAAGCCACCAAACCCCAACGACTGACGCGGCCATAGGTGGGTTTAAGGCCTACGACCCCACAAAATGAGGCAGGCTGACGGATTGAGCCCCCAGTATCCGAACCCAAGGCAGCCATGCATTCACCTGCCGCAACAGCTGCTGCACTGCCACCAGAACTGCCACCCGGCACCCGGCTGATATCCCAGGGATTGGATGTAGCCCCAAACGCAGATGTCTCGGTCGAGCTACCCATGGCGAACTCATCGAGATTTGTTTTCCCGAGAAGCACAGCCCCGGCCTGCCAGAGGCGCTCAGTCACGGTGGATTCATAGGGCGGCACAAAGGTTTCCAGCATTCGACTGGAACAGGTGGTGCGTATTCCTTTCGTGCAGAGGTTGTCCTTAATTGCCAAAGGCACACCGGCCAGAGGTGGCAGAGACTCACCCGCAGCCAAGGCCTCATCGATGCGATCGGCATCGGCACGAGCTCGCTCTGATGTGACATCCAGAAAAGCGTGCAGAGTGGTATCAACCGCTGCGATACGAGCAAGTTGGTGATCTGTGAGTTCCCTGGCGGAAACCTCGCCGAGCTTTAGTTGCTGACGCCATTCAGCGATCGCCATCGGCTTGCGGTGCTGTGCTGTGCAGCAGCGACGCTATCAGTCGTCTGACCAGCCTTCGACTGCGATCGTCAGCGGCTCAACGCGACGACACCGCACGAGGGTGTGATTCACAGACGCAGGTCCCTCAAAAGAGAGATCCGCAACAAAGGTAGATAGCTTGACCTCAAGACTCTTTCGGGTCAAAAAAGGGCCGAACCAATAGGTGACATTTGGTTCACGGGTTTCAACCCTGGCCCACCAAGCCAAACCAAAGACATTGACGAGGCTACGCAGCGGCCTAATCAATGAGCCCATGATTGAGGTTGGCGGATGTGCATTATTTTGCCTCGTCATGTTCGAATTGGTGTTCCGCTGTCGGCTGCCAAGGAACTTTTGGATCAACCCTGAACACTCTCTTCATCAGGTGACTGATCCTCACGAACGTCAAAATTGCAATGCTGACTGGTCAGCAAATCCTCATCCTCAATCGAAGTTCTTTCTGCCTGCAAATCCCCTATTTGGCGATCCATCGGTGGCTCATCATCTTTGGAACAAAGTTGCTGGTTAGCCAAGCTGGACGGCAAAGCCTCACCAAACCGCTCAATCTCATCCGGCTGATGGATTGGGGACTGATTGGTTTTGGCAATGGGTTCTGACTCCACGGAAATGGAGTCGCAAGAGATCACCGGCAAAGGGCATTGAGGCCGCACGATCCTGGGTGATGGAGTTTGGCCATGAACCCCCTTCATCCAGCCACGACGAGCAACCTCGTATAAACACATCGCAGTAGCAACAGAGGCATTCAGACTGGGAGTAACCCCTCGTAATGGAACGCGTACAAGCTGATCACAATGGCGACGAGTTAGGAGAGAGATCCCCTGCTTCTCTGATCCCGTCACGATCACTAAAGGTCCGTCTAGATCGACATCTGGAAGGGTGATGTCCCCTTCCTCCGCCAGGCCAATAACTCGATATCCCGCTTGCTTCAGTGCTTCTAGAGAGCGATTGAGATTCACGACACGCGCTACTGGTAGATGCTCCAAAGCGCCTGCTGCAACCTTGGCCACCGAACCAGTGAGACCAGCACTTCGTCGTTGTGGGAGAACAACCCCATGGGCGCCAAGAGCCTCTGCAGAACGAATAATGGCGCCGAGATTGTGGGGATCCGTTAGGCCATCGAGGGCAAGCAAAAGGGGCGATTCCCCAAGACCCGCACATCCCTCGACCAGACTTTGCAAATCAAGGGTCTCCGCTGCAGCAGTCTGCAGAACAATTCCTTGATGCACAGCACCACCTGTGAGTTGACCGAGACGAGCCCAGGTGACCTCTTCAACAAGTACTCCTGAGGCTTTGGCCTCACGAAGCAATTGCAAAAACCTTGGTGCGCTTCGTAAATCTGATGTGCACCAGATGCGATGAATCGGACGCCCAGCTTCCAGAGCAGCTTGGCTGGCATGACGTCCCCAAAGCAGATCATCGGCAGCAGCCTGTCCGAATGCTTCCGCTTCTGGAACGCGATCCAAAGTAGATGGATCTAATCTTTTTGAAGACAACAGCCTGTCTGCAGGACGTGAACGTTCTCCCAAGTAGGAACGTCGCCCTAGCCGTTCATCGTTACGACGTCGTGATGGTCTCTCATCACGAAATCGACGAGCCTCTTTTCTGTCAGTTTCATTTGCACGCCCTTGCTCAGAGCGAGGACGATCCCGGCTAAAACGACCCTGCTCAGATCGAGGACGGTCCCGGTTGAAACGCCCCTGCCCAGAGCTCTCACCATTGAATACTTTTGAAGGGCTATCACCAGCTTCTCCATCAGGCCTGGAGCGATACACCCCTCGCGGTCCAGAGGAACGACCACCCGATGGGCGGCTGCCGGAAGAGCGGCTTCCGTAAGCAGAACGACCAGAATCCCCCTCGCCATCCCGTCGGATACCACCAGGACGACCTCCTCTAGGACGACCTCCTCTAGGACGACCACCGCGAGGGGGGTTTCCTGAACGGCGATCAAAGCGGGAGCTCATAAGAAGTGAAGAAGCTATAGCAAGTCTTGTTCGGTCTCCTCCAGTTGATCCAAGAGCTGAGCAAGTCGCGCCGGATTCTGCAAAAAGAGCCAGCCAACCATTGTCTCAAATCCTGTGGCCTTGCCGTAGGTCGCTGCATCTCCACGGCGTGGTCCTCGTCCGGATTTGTTACGACCTCGCCGTACCAAATCCTTCTCAAGATCTGAAAGATGCGTATCTAAGCGAAGCAGAGCTTCTGCCTGAGCAGCGGCCTTAACCTCGTCAACAACAGCTCGATGTAGATCTTCAGATCTGCCAGGTTGGTAACAATGACGCAGACGCTGATGCAATTCCCAAACAGCATCACCAAGCCAAGCCAACTGCAACGGTCCCAGTTCATTAGCACCGCCAATCGCTGACTGACTCCGAATCCAATTGTTCAAGCTTTCAACTGATTTAAAGCCGTACGCAGATCAACTGCCAGGTGGAGAAAATCCTCAAGCCGCACAAGCTTCACGGTTTGGACCACCCTTGCATTGCCTACAAGGGCAAATGACCGTTTGGCATCGGTGCACTTCTTGGCAGTTTGAACCAAAGCCCCTAGGCCAGAAGAGTCAAGAAAGTCAATCTTGTTCAGGTCAATAACCAAAGGAGCAGGATTGGCCAGGAGCACATCCTCGACGTAGGTGATGAACTGCTTCTCGGAATAAGCGTCTAGCTGGCCAGTGAACTGGAACACCAGACAACCCTGCCGCCGTTCAAAACCCCCTCTTAGAGAAACGGTCAGTCGCTGCAATTCGGTGATGGGACCAGTCCCCCGGGACGCAATGGCACGAAGTGTAGTGATACTGAGTGATCCGCACCACGCTTCAGCGACGATCTGCCATCAGCTCAACAAAGTGAGCGAAGTGGTGGTCTGCATCATGAGGACCAGGACTCGCCTCCGGGTGGTATTGCACACCAAAAACAGGTCGATCCCGATGCGCTATTGCGGCAACAGTGCGGTCATTGAGATTGAGATGGGTCACAACCACGCTGACCTCTGACAGAGACGAGGCGTCAAGTGCGAATCCATGGTTTTGACTGGTGATCTCCACCTGACCCGTTGTGCCGCAGGGATGGTTGAGCCCGCGATGGCCATAGGCCAATTTGAAAGTACGGCCACCCATGGCAAGCCCAATAATCTGATGACCTAGGCAAATACCAAACAGGGGGATATCAACCTTATTGAGAAGATCTTTAACCAGGGCAATACCACCATTCACGGCAGCAGGGTCACCAGGTCCATTAGATAGAAATACGCCCTCGGGTTGTGAACTCAACACGGTGGCTAAATCGGAACTGGCCGGCAGGACGGTGACCTCACAACCGTGAGCGACCAAACGGTCGAGTATGGCCCGCTTGATACCGAAATCAATCGCGACAACGCGATAGGGCGAATCAATGTGTCGCTTCAACCTTTGATCAAAGCCCACAGCACAAGTCGATCTCCAGCTGTATGGATCTTTTGTTGAGACCTGATCTGCAAGGTTTAATCCCTCCATCGATGGAGCCTGCTGCAACAGTTCCATAAGCTGCTTAGGGGTGGAACCATCGCTGCTTATGACGCCATTCATGGCTCCGACCTCGCGCAGATGTCTCACAAGCGCCCTGGTGTCAACACCTGAGATACCAACAACTCTTTGCCCCTCAAGCCAAGTCTGCAGCGACTGTTGGCAACGCCAACTGCTCGGCGTTGGGGAGAGTTGACGGGCGATGACACCCCTTGCATGAGGCCGGGATGATTCTTGATCATCAAGATTTACGCCTGTGTTACCCAACTCTGGATAGGTGAATGTGACCAACTGACCGGAGTAACTGGGATCCGTAAGTACTTCCTGGTAACCCGTCATGCCGGTGTTGAAAACCACCTCGCCCATCGCGGCACCGCGATGACCAAAGGCCTCCCCCTCAAGCACCGTGCCATCAGCAAGCACCAAGAGCGCTGAATTTCGCGATGAAGCAATCATCAGCAGCAGGATCCCGAAGTCATCGCAGTCTCATTCTCCAATTTGATGATCAAGTGCCATGCGGAGCCCTTCTAGCCGCTGCCAGGGGAGGCCCTCCTGCAGGCAAGTCTTTGCAGCAGAAACACCTGCTCGTAAATCATCTTGTAGGCCAGCAGCCCAGAGCACTAGGGCTGTATTCAATGCCACCACATCCCTTTGAGGGGCGGTGCCGCCTCCCTGAAGTACAGCGGAAAGAATCGCTTGATTTGTTGCCAAATCACCCCCCTGGAGAGCCTGCAAAGGAGCTCTAGTAAGCCCGAGTTCTGCCGAATCGATCGATGCTTGTCGCACATGACCATCCTCAAGCAAACGCATTGCATTGACTCCCTCCAACGACGCTTCATCAAGGCCACCGGCGCCATGGACAACAACGGCCCGCTGCAAACCAAGCCGTTGCAATGCTTCCGCCATTGGATTGAGCAGTTCAGCCTTAGCGACCCCGAGAACTTGGGCATTCGGTTGTAAAGGATTCACCAGTGGACCCAGAAGATTGAACACGGTGCGCACTCCAAGGCTGCGCCGCAACGGGGCCAAGTTGACCAAAGCGGGGTGCCAGGCCGGGGCAAATAAAAATGTGACGCCTACCTCAGCCAGGGCCTCCACCACAGAGACAAGAGGAGCTTTGAGCTGCAGACCCAGGCCCTCGAGAACATCTGCTGAACCGACTTTGCCACTTGCACTGCGATTGCCATGCTTAGCCACATTCGCCCCGCAGGCGGCAGCAGTAAACGCCACTGCGGTTGAGATGTTGAAGGTATCTGCACCGTCGCCACCTGTTCCACAGGTGTCGACCATAAGGATGTCTGGCAATGGGCAAGGCAAGGGACACGCACCTCGCAACACCAGGGCCATGCCTGACAACTCACTTCCGGTTACCCCCTTGGCTCGCAAAGCTGCTAGAAACGCACCGGTCTGCACAGGGGTTAGTTGTTCCGCCAACCAAGCCTCCATCAAGGCAGTTGCTTCCACCTCGGGCAGGTTTTGTCCCTCGAGCAACATCTCGAGGATTTGCGACCAAGAGGGAGAGGCAATAGCTGGAGTAGGCATCGGAGCAGAAAAAAACCCGGGTGCGAAGCACTCCGGGCCTGGTGATGGGGACAACACCACTATCCCCTAAATCTTTGCTGATGGCGAGAATCTCTACAAGAGAACAGCAAGAAAGAACTCTGATCCATCCAAACGGCGCTATTTAAGCTGTATAGGAACGACTTTCTGAGCGCTGGAACTAGCGCCAAGGCCAAAGGTCTCAGTTATTTAGCGCTGCGTCATGCCATCCCAAAAACTTGAGGATCTTGAGACATTCACACTAAAAATCTTGCACCCTTTAAGAACAATGACCCGAATCAACAATCAGGGCATAGAGACCAGATCGACATCCGGAGGTCATTCGTTAGTGAGCAGCAACGCTGCTTAATCGCAAGCATTCACCTGGATTGGATGGTTCTAATGCTGATTAGCTAAGGATCTGTGATCGCAACGTTTCAAGAATCCCTCTAGGCTCGCTCATCAAACTGGCTGCATAGGTTGAACCATGTAGCGATACCTGCATGGCAGCATTTCGCCTCGATCTCATTGGTCGTTATCTAAAGCCCCATCGCCGCACTGTGCTGATGGGTGCAATGGCCCTCGTGGTGGTGAACATTGTCAGCGTCATCATCCCCCTAGAGGTGAGGCGCATCATTGATGATCTCCAAGAAGGCTTTGCCATCACAGACGTGATGCGTCAGGCCAGCTGGATAGTGATTCTCGCCAGCATCATGGGCATCGTGCGTTTGGTGTCTAGGCAACTGGTGTTCGGTGTCGGTCGCCAAGTGGAGGTGGACCTGCGCCAGCGCATCTTTGACCACATGCTTAGGCAGGAACCCGGCTGGGTGCAGGAGACCGGTAGTGGTGAAGTCATCAGCCGTGCAACCAGCGATGTTGAAAACATTCGTCGTCTACTTGGATTCGCGATTCTTAGCCTTACCAACACTGTGTTGGCTTACTGCTTCACTCTTCCAGCGATGCTGGCCATCGACCCAGGGTTAACCCTGGCCGCGATCTCTCTCTATCCAGTAATGCTGGGCACTGTGCGCCTGTTTGGGGGGCGAATGATGCGCCAACAAAAACGCCAGCAGGAAGCTCTATCAAGTCTCAGCGAACTGATCCAAGAGGATCTCTCAGGCATAAGTGCAATCAAGATCTATGGCCAGGAGCAACCTGAACAGGATGCCTTTGCTGAGCGAAACAACACCTACAAAGACAGTGCTATTCGCCTGGCACGAACTCGCAGCACCCTCTTCCCCTTGCTGGGAGGAATCTCCTCGGTTTCACTGCTCCTACTTTTGGCACTTGGCAGCGGTCAACTGGAACAAGGCACCCTCAGCATCGGCGGATTGGTGGCCTTGATCCTTTTTGTGGAGCGCTTAGTTTTTCCTACTGCACTACTTGGTTTCACCCTCAACACTTTCCAGACCGGTCAGGTGAGCTTGGAGCGTGTGGAAGAGCTTCTGCAGCGTATACCGATGATTCGCAACCCAACCACACCATTAATCCTGGATACGCCGCTCAAAGGGCGAATCGAAGCACGTGAACTGCGGATTCGTTACGACAAAAGCAAGACCGACTCGCTGTCGGGACTGAGCTTTGTCATCAATCCAGGTGAACTCGTCGCCGTGGTGGGGCCAGTGGGATGTGGGAAAACGACCCTGGCAAGAGCTCTCGGAAGGATGGTGGAAGTTCCAAGGGGGCAACTTTTCATTGACAATCATGATGTCAATGATTTGCTGCTCGAGGATCTGCGCAGCAATGTTGCACTAGTTCCGCAAGAGGGATATCTCTTCACCAGCAGCCTCGCCGATAATCTTCGTTACGGCGATCCTCAGGCCTCCATGGAGCGAGTTGAAACATCTGCGAGGCAGGCCCGACTGATGGATGATGTCAGGGGCTTCCCGGATGGATTGGAAACGCTTGTAGGAGAAAGAGGCATCACTCTCAGCGGCGGGCAGCGTCAACGAACTGCTCTTGGCAGAGCACTTCTAGTGGAGGCTCCTGTTGTGGTTCTTGATGACGCTCTAGCAAGTGTTGATAACAAAACAGCTGCGTCGATCCTGAGCTCGATTCGTGTCCAACAGAATCAGACAATCCTGATGATTAGCCATCAGCTTTCTGCGGCCGCCGCCTGCGATCGGATTCTTGTTATCGAACAAGGACGGCTAGTCCAACAGGGCCATCACACTGACTTACTTGCTGTCCAGGGACCATACCGCCGGCTATGGGAACGGGAGCAGGCCAGTGATCAAATGGAAGCCGTTGCCTAAGCAAATCAAAGATATTATCAACGATATGGGTTGATAACAATGGAAGGACAATTCGTGCTTTGTTAATATAAATCGAATAACGTTCTAACGCACAGTGCTCTAAGACTAAGATTGGTAGTGCGACTAGCTTCTTTTAGACTATAGAGCTATACAAATCTATTTTTTAGATAGTCAGTATGATAAAACCAATTTAATTTAATATGATTAACTTCAATTGACTTGCCTTCCATTTGTATATGAAATTTTCAGTAAATCTGTATTTCTGTAAACTATATATTTTATGGTAGCCTATTATGAAGCTACTCATTATCAGACGAGAATCATGGGATCCATCACAGTTTTAAAGTTCAGCTCAGAGGATTGTGGCACTTGTCACCGTATGAGTCATTACGATGAGTCAGTCAGCAAAGAGCTTGGATATTCCTTTGTTAATGTCATGCTTCAGGATACAGATGTTTATCGCCGTTACCGGCGATTGCTTCTTGCCCAATACCCAAATAAAGTAGGTATGGGTTGGCCTACTTACCTGATCGTTAGTGATCCAGAAGGCGAATTTACAATCCATGGTGAACTTAAAGGAGGAATGCCAAAGGGAGATTTTCGCAACAGACTGTCCTCAATTGAAATCATCTAATATCTCTACTCTCTTTAATATATGATCTTTATCTTGTTAGTTACTTGGATATATATTTGCCTTACATGATAATTAGAACTTTTGTTTAATTTTTTAGCTTATCACTAATACACTCACATCTTAGTTAGCCTAATTCTTCGCAGGTACTTTTCTTTTTGTATGTTGTGGCTATGTCATTTATCTTTCTACCTCTGTACTAAAATTTCTCTATGATGCATTTCTGTTCTTCCGTTGATAACCTTTATTATTTACTCTATTATATGATTTTATGAGCTCTAAATCCTGTAGTTCGTGTGGTGGCTCAATGTTTAGAGCCGACCGTTCGCTTGCCGGTCGGTTGGTTTGCATGAACTGTGGAACTCCATTAGGGACACATAGTAGAAGTAGGCGAAGTTATTTATCAAACAGGACTCCATTAAGTTCTACA
>NZ_LVHK01000034.1:0-72903 GCF_001631965.1 Prochlorococcus sp. MIT 1303 | reverse complement strand
TTATCGGCTTTTCATTCGCTGAAAACGATCGCATCTCTGTTGCTAATGGAGTTGAGCTTTCCTTGACGCAAGTTGGAGATGATCTATTGCTCACAGCAGATGGCATACACACCACATTGCTGGATGTGGATAAGGTTGAATTCTTAATGGCTGATGTTGTTGACTTTATCTGAGCTATAGAAACCGTTGTTATGCCATCAAGGTTCAAACGATGCCTTGATGGCTCTGGCTGAGCGCTTGATCTGCTGACAAGCTGGGCGCATCATTTCTTGCCTCATGGCCCTTTTTGGCTTGTCAGCTTTCAGATCCTTATTGAAGCGTGGATCGAGCTTGAAGCCTTGGAGTGTGCCTGCGGCCAGCTGGAGCCGTGCTTTCGGATTGGCTTGGCAACAGCCTTACACGGTTCGTTATGCCAGCAATCTCGATGATGGGCCCTGGCATGGCATGCCCCTGGGAGGCTTCGGGGCCGGTTGTATCGGGCGTAGCCCGCGCGGTGATTTCAATCTCTGGAATCTTGATGGTGGTGAGCATTGGCAGGGCAGCATTCCTGATTGCCAGTTCGCTTTGTTTGAGCGGCAGGGGGATCAGGTGCGTGCTCATGCGCTGGCGACAGCGCCACAAGCCGATGACTCTCAGCCTGAACTAGACAAGCCTCTCTCCTCGTGGAGCTGGTATCCAGCCAGTACAGAGCACCGCACGACTGGTAGCTATTCAGCCCGCTATCCGCTCAGTTGGACCCATTACAAAGAAGTCTTCGCGGCTGAGGTGGTTTGTGAGGCGTTCAGTCCAATTCTGCCCGGTGATTACCGACGCACCAGCTACCCCCTGGCCGTGTTTCGTTGGCAGTTGCAGAACCCCACATCGCAATCTCTTGAATTGTCGCTGCTGCTGAGTTGGCGCAACACCTGTGGCTGGTTCACGAACACCGATCCCTCGGCCAGCGTTCATTTCCGCGATGACGGTAGCCCTGAACACAGTTATGTGCCTGCCATCGGTCGTGGCGAGGGCCAGTGCAATCGTTGGATTGATCAGCCAGGCCTGATTGGTGTCTTGATGGAGGGTGAGCGAGCTGACCCCTTGGCTGAGGGGCAAGGGCAGTGGTGTTTGGCTGTCCCTGATCATCTGCCTGGAGTGGAGGTAATGCGTTGTAGCCGTTGGGATCCCAGCGGAGATGGCAGCGAACTGTGGAGTTCCTTCGCAAGTGAAGGAACCATTGCAAACAGCAATGACAAGCGCAAGAGCTTGGCGGGCGAGCAGACCAGCGCTGCTTTAGCGGTGAAGGTCACCCTGGCGCCTGGTGAAAGTCTTGAGATCCCTGTGGTGATCAGTTGGGATCTGCCGGTGACGGCTTTCGCTACAGGCGTTCGCGATTTACGCCGTTACACCGACTTTCACGGCAGCGATGGTCAGGCGGCCGCCGCTCTTGCTGCAGAGGCCTTGCGTGATTGGCCTGATTGGCGTGAGCAGATTGATGCCTGGCAGGCGCCGGTGCTGGCGCGTGAGGATTTGCCGGAGCGCTTGCGAATGGCTTTGTTCAATGAGCTATACGACTTAGCTAGCGGTGGCAGCCTTTGGACGGCAGCCCGTCCAGGAGATCCGGTGGGTCGCTTTGGGGTTCTTGAGTGCTTCGACTACGCCTGGTACGAAAGTCTTGATGTGCGCCTCTATGGCTCCTTGGCTCTGCTGCAGTTGTGGCCTGAGCTCGATAAGGCCGTCTTGCGTAGTTTTGCTCGAGCCATTCCAGCGGCAGATGCCACGCCACGACCAATCGGCTGGTACTTCACCCAGGGGCGTGGCCGGGTCGAGGCCCCCCGCAAGAGGGCGTCGGCTACCCCCCATGATCTGGGAGCACCGAATGAGTCGCCGTTTGATGCCACCAACTACACCGCTTATCAGGATTGCAATCTCTGGAAAGATCTGGCCAGTGATTATGTGCTGCAGGTATGGCGAACGTTTCTTCTCTCACCGAATGGCGAAGATCTGAGCTTCTTGGCTGAATGCTGGCCGGCGGCAGTGCAGGCCCTCAGTTATCTCAAGCGCTTTGATGTCAATCACGATGGTCTGCCCGATAACGGTGGTGCTCCGGACCAGACCTTTGACGATTGGCCTTTGCAAGGCGTGAGCGCCTATTGCGGTGCTCTTTGGATTGCAGCTCTTGAGGCTGCTCTAGCTATGGCACAGCGCTTGCAATTGGACTTAGGACTCAATACGGCAGAGGAGCAACATCAGTTCAGCGGTTGGCTTGAGCAATCACGGGCCAACTTCGATCGGCTGCTTTGGAATGGGGAGTACTACAAGATTGATGCTGAGAGTGGTACGCCGGTGGTGATGGCTGATCAACTCTGCGGCGATTTTTATGCTCGCTTGTTGGGGCTGCCCTCTGTTGTTGCTGATGAACGCAGTCGCAGCAGTTTGAATGCAGTCAAAGAGGCCTGCTTTGAAGGTTTTGAAGGCGGCCGTTTGGGAGTTGCCAATGGTTTGTGCCGTGATGGCATGCCACTTGATCCCCAGGGAACCCATCCCTTGGAGGTATGGACTGGCATCAACTTCGGTCTAGCGGCCTACTACCGACTGATGGGCGATGCCCCGACGGCCACAGCCATCTGTTCAGCGGTGGTCAATCAGGTGTATGGCGGTGGTTTGCAGTTCCGCACCCCAGAAGCGATTACTGCAGTGAAGACCTACAGGGCTTGCCACTATTTGCGTGCAATGGCGATCTGGGCCCTGTGGGCAACACATACGGATTGGCAGTTGATTCCAGGTGCCGAACGGGCAGGGTCTGAGGGGTGAATGAGTGACGCCAATCTGTGTGGGATGTCCTATCGGCAGCGATGGTTTTTTGCATACGCTGTGAAGACCTTCTTTGAGGTCATGGCCAGCGCAGGGAGTTCTGCATCGCATCGATGGCATGGCCTTCTCATGCTGAAGAGGGCTTTGGCTTGCTTCTTTGCGGCCGTTGTGTTGTTGCTGCTCAGCCCATCTCTTGCCCAGGCGCAGGTGTTGACCAATGAAAGTGATGAAAGTTCCTTATTTGTACGCAGCTTTGAGACCCTGCGTGACCTCGAGTATCACAGTTGGCAGGTGGTGGCTTACCGCCAGGGCCCGCCAGGTGAGCCAGTGGTGTTGAGGATTGTTGGTTATCCCGGCAAGGTTCGTCTCAATCATCCAACCGCCCTGCTCGTGCATGCCGGTCGCCGCGACTGGGCTTTGGATGACATCACAATGGCCAGTCCGCAATTGGCGAAGGATGGCCGTGAAGCAGCAGCAGAATTCGATCTCAACCCTTTGCTGGATGATTTAACCAACAATCGCCCGCTGCGCTTGCAGCTCGCCGGTGTGTTTGCTGAACTGCCTGTGCCTCCTTATGTCGTCGGCGAGTGGCGTTCATTGCCGCAGGCTTCTCAATAGTTGATGAACGTCAACCCCTCTGCAAGTGCTGTTTGGCTGCCATGGATGCGGCGGGCGTTGCAGTTGGCTGCCCTCGCAGATGGTCGCACCAGTCCCAACCCTCTTGTTGGGGCAGTTGTTCTCGACAAGGCTGGCAAGCTTGTGGGAGAGGGTTTTCATGCCCGCGCTGGGCAACCTCATGCTGAGGTAGGCGCTCTCACACAAGCTGGTGAACAGGCCAGCGGTGGAACCCTGGTGGTCACTTTGGAACCCTGTTGCCATCAAGGCCGCACGCCTCCCTGCACGGAGGCCGTCATCGCTGCCGGACTTCGCCGAGTTGTGGTTGCAATGCAGGACCCCGACCCACGTGTTGCTGGAGCCGGCATCACTCGTTTGCGCGATGCCGGGCTGGAGGTGATCACTGCTGTGTTGGAGCCCGAAGCAGCACATCAGAACCGGGCTTTTGTGCATCGTGTTTGTACTGGGCGCCCCTGGGGGATTCTCAAATGGGCGATGAGCCTCGATGGACGCACGGCTCTGCCCAATGGCGCCAGTCAGTGGACCAGTGGTGGTGAAGCGCGTAGCTGGGTGCATCGCTTACGTGGCCAATGTGATGCTGTGATCGTTGGCGGCGGCACTGTGCGTGCGGACGATCCGTTGCTGACCAGTCGTGGGCACTCTGACCCCGAACCAAAGCGGGTGGTGCTGAGTCGCAGTCTTGATTTGCCTCAACAAGCTCAGCTTTGGGATATTGCAGTGGCTCATACCCTCGTTGCTCATGGCCTAGAGCCTGGCCATGAACAGCTGGCTCATTTGCCTGAGGGGCCTGAGCTACTTGCTTTGCCTGCCTCTGAACCGCTTGAGTTGCTGCAGGCCTTAGCTCAACAAGACTGCAATCGTGTGCTGTGGGAATGCGGGCCAGGCTTAGCAGCCGCAGCCCTGCAGCAAGGCTGTGTTCAAGAATTGGCGGTGGTGGTGGCTCCCAAGCTGTTGGGTGGCTTGCCGGCCAGAACACCACTTGATGATCTTGGCCTCACAAGCATGAAAGAGGTTGTCGTACTGGAGCCTGGCTCATTGCAGCAGTTGGGGGCTGACTGGCTCTTGCAATATGAGCTTTCTAAGCATTACTGAGATATGCGTAATATCTATCGTTTGAATGTTCTTGGAGTAAGTTATGTCTATGTATTGGATTGGCAAATATTTTTAGGAGCTGACCACAGAAAGTTATCACAACAATATTGGCCGCATCAATCGATGATTGTTGTGGTGCATTGAGCAATTAACAAGACTCCGAAGACCTTGTAGGCCGTGTTGATTTTAATCGCAATGCTTGTCAAACCATCTGTCAATCGAGCTGAAATCACCACAAGGTTGATGAACTGGACAGAGGTATTAGTTTTATGCTTACGAAAGCTATTTGATGATTGATTTGATGCAAGATAAAATCCATCAATAATTTAAAAACCTCCAAAAACTTAGTTGGCCTAGGGCATTCTCTAAGCCTGAAACTTAAAGGAGAGGTGCTAACACATTAAGACAATTTGTAGCATAGGGAGATGATCATTGGCGCGAGGCAGAGTGCCTGATCAGAGAGATGGGTCGCAATTGCTCATGCGATTCCAATCGTTACTCTCAATCGCTAGCGCTTGCTTCGATAAGCGGGCACTTAATCCAGCAATGTTTATCTGCAATTAGAAATCGAGATGAAGAAAGGCTGGTAATGAGTGTAACGACTAAATTATTAACCTATTGCGATAGACTGCCTGTTCAAAAGTCTATGCCTGTTTAAATAATACTTGATAACAGCGTTAGCAGTGTAGTCATTGAAGGACTAGCCTGCCTTGTGCTTTTAACATCTTAGAATTTTAAATAGATATTTTCTTTCTCTATGCTTGCCGATGGGATTGAGAAGGCTTGGGATGAATACACCGATTAATTGATCTCATTCGTCTTGGAAAGTCGATGCTCGTCTCTATAGTATAGAGTTTATTCTTTGATCTTGATGTTATCAAGGTAGAGGGATGATTTATCTATCTTTTTGATCAGTAGTGACCTCTTGCTGTGAAGGCTGAGTGTCTTTTTGAGTCGATTCTTTGTTAAGCCGCTTGCTGTTGGTATTGCCGGAGAATCTGCTGATCAGAGCACCCATCATCAGCGTTAGATAAAGAGGGCCAACAATGCTGGTGGTAACGCTCACCATCCTTGCTGCGGGCAGAATCGGCTTGATCCCCCCGAAGCCAACGGTGGTTAGGCACACGAAGGCAAAGTAGTTGATCTCAGCAAATCGCTGAGGTGTATTCAGTACGCTGTGATTGGTGCTGGTGATGGCCTGGTTGGGTAAATCCAGGAGCGCAAAGCTGTTGGGTTCAACCGTATACAAGGCATTCATCACCAGGCCGGCGCTGATTCCTAAGAGTAAGTATCCAGCGGCTGCTCCCATCAAAACCATTTCGCTGACTTGGCGCTCACGACTCAGCTGTTTCACCAGTCGAATTAAGCTCCAGCCCACGAACAAAATCCAGCTCCATATCAGGGGAATACCGCTGTAGGTCCAGTGACTTGGCGTGAGCAGCCAGAACCATAGGCTCAGCAATGCTGCCCATCCCAGCCATTGATAGAGCCGTTCTCTCCAGACATGGTGCTTGACTTTTCTCGCCAGCAACCTGGTGATAAGAATTGCGATGACTGAATAGCAAATTGGAGCAGGCCAATAAACTTGCGGTATCGCAAAGCTTGCCAATAGCAACAGTGTAAAAGCGAGCAAGAGGCGATAAAGCCGGTCTCGATATTGATGTTTTCGTTGCCGTGGTGCAGTAGTCACCCGAAACAATCAGCTCATAAAATGCTTAGTGTAGCGATGCGTTTGTCAAGCACCTGCTTGGTGAGAAGAAACGGTTTAGATGATTATTGGATTTGAGTCATGGACTTTTTCACAATAGCTCTCAGAGAATCCATATTAGCTTGTATAAGGCTTTGCTACTAGCTTGGATGTATTTTTTTAGGCTTTGAGAGACTTTATATCGTATTGGTTTTGGTAGAGCTTTTGCTTAGAGCAAGTATAGATTTTTTTGAAGACATCGTTAACTCTTTGTTAGCGAATATTTCCGTTTCTTGCATGACTGGCGGCTTTGGACTCAAGTTCTTGACTATGGACGCATTTGCTCTATTGATCAGCTGGAACGATGATGTGGCGATATTCGATCACGCTTTCGTTTTCTCTATCATGTGATTTTAGCGATGAACCAGATCGGCGAGTTGGTGAAATATTGGCATCATGGAACTGTTCAATCTATACAACAAAAGGTCGAAGAAGTTGAAAAAGATTATGACGATAATTCCTTCTTGATATTGTGTCGTGGTGATCTTAATTCTCGGGAAATTGATGCTTTAGAAAGTTTCTATGACTGTGATCTTGACTTCCTTTGACAGGCACAAGAAACATCGTAATCATGGATCCTTGGAAGATGATATCACACGATTTGACTTTGCCGCTGCTTTTCAGGGCTCAAGAATTAAGTTGTTTCCAGTTGCTTTATGATGCAATCCCTAGTGTGGGTTATGGCAAAAGATATCGTTATATACAGAGTGAATGTTCATCCTAAGTCGCTGACTCCATTCGATTCTTACAGTTGTTAACAACTGTTGTTGCTATGTTTGCAATCAATATCTATCTAATTCAGGCATGATGCTTGCTAGGATTTGTTTCCATTGTTGCTATTGACTCTCTTTGATTGTTTGTCCTAGCAGTCTGTTGAACTGATTAAAGTTAAAACTTATGCATCGGTTTATATGGTTGATTCCTATCAGTTTTCTTTGATCGATCAGAAAAGCTGTAATTGATTTGGGTTGCTCCTTGAAGCCGTTTTGAGGGCTCGGCTCAAACACCAATCATGTGGATCCCAAGGGTTAAGCAAGCTTTCAAGTGCATGCAAGTGGGTGGCATCCCCTTCTTCAAGCCAGGCCTCTTCTAAGCCATTTGGCACGATGACAGGCATCCGCGTGTGCAGTGGACGCACTAAGGCATTGGCGCGCGTGGTGATGACGCAACAGGTTTCTACTTCGCTGCCATCGGGCCCGATCCAGTGATCCCACAGCCCAGCCAGCCAGAACGGTTCACCATCGCACCGATGAATACGTTGCCCTTTTTCATAAAAACCATCGCTAGGTAATAGGCAGCGGTGATGACGCCAAGCTGCGCGAAAAGTTGGCTTCTCCGCAAGGGTTTCGGCACGAGCGTTGATTGGCCTTGGGCCTCGCCAGGGATCTTTCACCCAGCTGGCCAAAAAGCCCCACAGAAAATGGGTTACATCCGTATGTCTTTGATGCTCTCTTAGCGCGAGCACAGGCTCGCCTGGGTGGATTTCAGCGCGAGGGGCGTAGTGGTTTAGCCATGTTGACGAAGAGCTGTTGGCCAGCCAAGGCGCCAGGACCTTTCGCAGAGTGTCCCTTGGGGTGGTGAGGCTATAGCAGCCACACATGGTTCCTCTCTCTCTCCCAGGGCTTGATTGTCTCTGATAAGACCTTTCTATTGATCTGCTTTGTGTGTTTGCGTTGATAGATGGTCGAGATATGTAATTTGCTTACTCGTCAGCCTCTCTTAGCTGCTCAACACAGCTGGTGAGACATTCGCCGTCATCAAGTGAGCAGGTTGAAATGCATTCAAAGTAAGTCTCAACAGCATCCCAAGTTTGCTCTGATTCTAACGAAAACTCATGATTTGACCTCGTGTTTTCAGTGATACCCAAAGCGCTGGCAGAGTCGTTCTCCATTAAGACGTTTGTTGCCGTATCCATCAGCAGAGCAAGTGGTGGATATGGCCATAGCTCATCTGGCTGAAGAGGAGAACATGGAGGCAGCAACATTGCAGGAAGACCTTTAGAGCTCTCTAAATAGTCAAGATGTGATTTTGCTGAGTGCAGCCCTTCGCAATAAAGGCATTGAGATCTTGAGCAAACTCGAAATAGGCGACCTCTATCGCCCTCGAAGCACTGGATTGTCCCGCCTTTTGCGCTTACGTAGAATGGATGGTACTTCATGGCGGTGAGTTTTTTCGTTGCTTAGATCAATAGACTTGAGGGTCGACGTGTTGATGCTTCAACGCCTGAAGTTTGTATCGGTACTGGCCTTTCTGAGAAGTAAAGATGACTTTTGTTTTAGATATTTATGCATAGAGATATCAGCATTTATTTGCTATTGACACGCCCGTGAGAAATTACCTTGCTGGGGTTGCCTTGCTACTGCAGTTGAAGGATATGGATTTGTGAATGCCTGCAGGAGAATGCAGCCGATTGGTTGCGGTAATAGCCAGGCGCAGCTTAGGTTTTCACAGTGAAGCGAATGCCTCCCTTTTGTTTAATAAATCCTAGCTCACTTTCTTGGGGGGCTGAATGTTTGGTTAATAATAATAAAGCACCTAAGTTACATCGCTTAGGCGCAATTGCCTGAGAATAAATACCTTCATGGGATTGCTTCGCTCTCATGGCTAAAGAAAATGTCTTGCGTCTATAGAAACCAAATTGATTGTTCAGACAGCGCTTTTCAGAAGAGGGCTGATATCAAGACTTGTGGTGCCAATGCACTACAAAATTCTTTTTTGCCTAGGGGTGTCGTTGGTTGCCTTGAAACTGCCTTTGCAGCATCGGTTTCAGCAGTATTCAGATGGCAGTTAATGGCTTGGTTTGGGGAAAATAAGTGCCTTTGATTGGCAGTGAACTCCTTAAAACCCTTAACGAAAAGGCTTTGTCTTAGCGGCCACTGACAACGATGAATTGACGTCTCCAAGGCAGCCAGCAGCGCTTCGTTTGTGGTGACGTTCGGTTCTCACACCAGTAAAGGCAAGCGCTTAGGGATTGATCGTCTTAGCGTGACAGCCCGGAAATCAATTTTTTTCGATGGCGATCCGTGAGGATGACAACAAACCGAATCGACGCTTTGGCATCGTCAATTTGGTGTTGATCGGTTTCGGTGTTTTGTTGCTTTTCAGCAGCTTCTTACCCAATCCTGCGGCACAGGTGCCGAGGGTTCCCTACTCACTATTTATTGATCAGGTTGACGATGGCGCCGTGAAGCGGGCCTTCATCACTCAGGATCAGATCCGTTACGAACTGGCCAATCCTGAGGAGGGAGCACCGTCGTTGCTGGCCACTACGCCGATCTTTGATATGGATCTGCCCCAACGCTTGGAAAGCAAAGGAGTTGAATTTGCAGCAGCGCCGCCGAAGAAGCCCAATGTTTTCTCCACCATCCTCAGCTGGGTTGTGCCCCCGCTGATCTTCATCCTTGTACTGCAGTTTTTTGCCAGGCGTTCCATGGGTGGTGGTGGTGCCCAGGGCGCTCTTAGTTTCACGAAGAGCAAGGCGAAGGTTTATGTCCCGGATGAAGAGTCCCGAGTCACCTTTGCCGATGTGGCAGGGGTCGATGAGGCCAAGGATGAGCTCACAGAAATCGTTGATTTTCTCAAAACACCTGAGCGATATACAGAAATAGGCGCGCGCATTCCTAAGGGTGTGCTGCTTGTGGGCCCTCCTGGTACAGGTAAGACCTTGCTCTCCAAGGCCGTTGCTGGGGAGGCAGAGGTTCCCTTTTTCATTATTTCTGGTTCGGAGTTTGTCGAGCTGTTTGTCGGCGCTGGTGCGGCCCGCGTGAGGGACCTGTTTGAGCAGGCCAAGAAGAAGGCTCCTTGCATCATCTTCATCGATGAACTTGATGCCATCGGTAAAAGTCGTTCTGGCTCAATGGGTGTCGTGGGAGGCAATGATGAGCGGGAGCAGACCCTTAACCAGCTGCTCACGGAAATGGATGGCTTCTCGTCCACCGATAAGCCCGTCATCGTGTTGGCCGCGACCAACCAGCCCGAGGTCCTTGATGCAGCCCTGCTCAGGCCTGGTCGTTTTGACCGACAGGTTCTTGTGGACCGCCCAGACCTCTCTGGCCGTAAGACGATTCTCGAGATCTATGTCAAGAAAGTGAAATTGGCTGAAGGGGTTGATTTAGACCGCATCGCTCAGGCAACCAGCGGTTTTGCTGGCGCTGATTTGGCCAATGTGGTGAACGAAGCGGCCTTGTTGGCGGCTCGTGGCAAACGAAAAGAGGTAGAGCTGAAGGATCTCAACGAAGCGATCGAGCGTGTTGTGGCAGGCCTTGAGAAGAAGAGCCGAGTGCTCCAGGATGATGAGAAGAAGGTTGTGGCCTATCACGAAGTGGGGCACGCCATCGTTGGACACCTGATGCCTGGCGGTAGCAAGGTTGCCAAGATTTCAATCGTGCCAAGGGGGATGAGTGCTCTTGGTTACACCTTGCAGTTACCTACTGAGGAGCGTTTCCTCAATTCCAAGCAAGACCTTGAAGGTCAGATTGCCACCTTGTTAGGAGGGCGTTCTGCAGAAGAAATCGTGTTTGGCAAGATCACCACTGGTGCTGCTAATGATCTACAGCGCGCTACTGATCTGGCAGAGCAGATGGTGGGGACTTATGGGATGAGCGATATTTTGGGCCCTCTGGCTTATGACAAGCAAGGTGGGGGGCGTTTCCTTGGTGGTAACAACAATCCACGCCGAGTGGTGAGTGATGCCACTGCTCAGGCCATCGATAAGGAGGTGAGGAGTTTGGTGGATCAAGGTCATGAGAGTGCCCTTTCGATTCTTCGGCATAACCTCGCCTTGCTGGAGACTATCGCCCAGAAGATCCTCGAAAAGGAAGTGATCGAAGGCGATGAGCTGATCGAGATGCTCGATTCCAGCGCTCTCCCTAGAGGTGTTGTTGTTGCCTGAAGGCTTGACGTCAGGGGGGCTGGTCTCCGATAAAGACTCTTTGAAGCTCCCCTAATGGCTGACAATCCCCAAGGTGTTGCAGCCGTCCTTGCTGACCTGAAGGGGCGAGACTTTCTCTCCTGCGCTGATTTCACTGCGGAGCAGACGGTTGCCTTGCTTGAGCTTTCCCGTCAGCTCAAGAGCGGGGATCGTCGCATTGATTTGGGAAATCGAGTTCTCGGATTGATTTTTACCAAGGCATCGACGCGCACACGAGTGAGCTTTCAGGTCGCGATGGCACGCCTTGGCGGGCAAACGGTGGATCTCAATCCTCAGGTGACCCAATTGGGCCGGGGCGAACCCCTTGAAGACACGGCGAGAGTGTTGAGTCGTTTCTGTGATGTGATGGCGGTGCGGACCTTTGCTCAGCAGGAATTGCTGGATTACGCCCATTGGGCTTCGATTCCGGTGCTCAATGCCTTGACTGATTTGGAGCATCCCTGTCAGGCAATGGCGGATTTTCTAACGATTCAAGAGGCTCTCGGGTCATTAACCGGCCAGACCTTGGCCTATGTGGGCGATGGTAATAACGTCTCACATTCTTTGATGCTCTGCGGAGCTCTCTTGGGGGTCAACGTTCGGATTGGCTGCCCGCAGGGATTTGAACCTCTACCTGAGGTGATTGATCAGGCACGCAACTTGGCAGTTGCTGATGCTCGTATTGAAGTGATGACAGATCCATTTGATGCAGTGCGAGGTGCGCAGGCGTTGTACACCGATGTTTGGGCCTCGATGGGACAGGAACAGGAACAGTCGCTTCGGGAAGAGGCCTTTCGTGGTTTCTGTCTCAATGAGGATTTGCTTGCTCAGGCAGATCCCAACGCGATCGTGTTGCACTGCCTACCGGCTCATCGAGGGGAGGAGATCAGTTCAGGCGTGATGGAAGGTGAGGCCAGTCGAATTTTCGATCAGGCTGAAAATCGTTTGCATGTTCAGCAAGCTTTGCTTGCGGCCGTGCTTGGTGGTCTCTAGTTCCAGGCTGGATTGCTGCTTTCGGTTTTGAGCATTCTGGTCAACTCATGATCTTCTTGCGGCTGCACTGTTTGGTGTTTAAACCCTTGCCAGATTCAGTGTCTATAGGTACACATGTATTGAAGAATCAATGCATTGCCGTTGGCTGCCTCTTCTCCTGAGTTGCTTACTTCTGCCCAGCAGGAGCTTTATGACTGGTTGGCCGATTACATCGGCAGCCATCACCACAGCCCTTCGATTCGACAGATGATGCAGGCCATGGGTCTGCGCTCACCAGCGCCGGTGCAGAGCCGGCTTCGACATTTGCAGCAGAAGGGATGGATCACTTGGCAGGAAGGGCAGGCGCGTACCTTGCAGCTGCTTGGTGGGTTGGTGTCCGGTATCCCCGTGTTGGGGGCAGTCGCCGCTGGTGGTTTGGTGGAGACGTTTGATGATGTTCAGGAGCGGTTAGATCTTGCACCAGTTTTGGAGACCCGTGGCCTGTTTGCGCTCACCGTGAATGGAGATTCGATGGTGGATGCCTACATTGCAGATGGCGATGTGGTTCTGATGGAGCCAGTGCCTGAGCCTTCGCGGCTGCGAGATGGAACGGTGGTGAGTGCACTTGTGCCCGGAAGTGGCACCACGCTGAAGCACTTTCACCGCAACGGCGCCTCGGTGCGGCTTGAGGCCGCCAATACCGCCTATGAGCCGATTGAGCTACCAGCCGATCAGGTGCAGGTGCAGGGCAAGCTCGTGGCTGTTTGGCGTCAGGTTTGAGGCCTTGCCGTTGTAAGCTCTGTTCTGACGGCGGTACGAGCCCAGTGTTACCGGCGTTTATGGGGCCATAGCTCAGCTGGTAGAGCACCTGCATGGCATGCAGGGGGTCAGGAGTTCGAGTCTCCTTGGCTCCATTCAATTTCCCAGGTAGAGCCTGGGCTTTCTTGTCTCTAGGATGATTCCCGCCACCCACTGCTAGAGCAAGTTATTGCACTTTTTTGTACTACTTTTTGCACTAGGGATGACTTCTTGCTTAATTACCAGTCTTGTTTAACCCACCCTACCAGGCCCCACCCCAAATAGTAAATCTAATTGAGAATTCAATAGACAAGCAGAGGGTGGTTAACAGATCGCTCATCTTTCAGTATTAGGCAGTCTAATCCAGGTTGATTCTGCTGAGATTAGATGCTAGCTCGATAGCTTTTGTCCACAGAAAAGTCCTCGTGCTGATAAGATTCACTTATTATTTGAGAGCTACATAATGTGATTGATTCAGGATCATTTAAGAGACTTCCTTGAGTAGTAGCTTGACGAGATAAGTATTTGATCAGTGGCTTGATTGGATGTTTTGGGCAACACTAGCCTGTGCACATGATGGGTGATTTCGCCTAAGAAAACTATCATTAAGCTGGGCGACTCATCCATGCTAACAAGTAATACCAACAAGATATAATTCTTTTACCAACCATTGTCATCGTCGCCTTTTCTTTCTATGCCGGAAACATCAGATCAGCCGATCATTGACATTTCTGCCGAAACGACGGAAACCCACCCTCTGCTGAATGACGATGATATTCATGAAAAAGTGGCTGAGCGGCTCAAGCACTCAAAAGAATTTGGAGCTTTGGTTTGGGAGGCCACTAAGGAATACTTGCAAAAAATGAACCTTACTCCACAAGAGAAGTTAAATGTAAGTGACTGGCTGGTCAGTAAAAAAGATAAATTACAACAATCAGTTGTTGCGAAATTGAATGATCTTCATCAAGGTGATCGAAAGTAGTGGTTGGCATTTGCTAAAAAATCTCGTTCCAATCTCTTTTCAATGTTTTGTTTTTGATAGATAAGTCAGCCCATGATCTCGGGTGTTAGATAGTCACTCAGGCTGATCGTCATCATGCCCAAGTCTGCAGCGGTGTCTTTCGCTTGTTTGGCTACCTTTCCTGTTTAAGTCTTGATGTTGATCTCTTTGGCAATTATTTTTGCTGCTTGAACGGCAACAGGCATTACGACAACAACTGAGGAAACGAAACCAAAGGCAAGTCGGCATCGCATTGGTTAGGAAAGACGTCAGCAGAAGGGGCCTTGTGCTGACGGCGGTGCATTCTGCAGTTGGCCTTTAGGCATTTGCTGGCAGGTCCCTAGGCATTAAAAGAAACACCATGTGATCGGGCGGTGTTTGGGAGCTTTTGTCAGGAGATGGATCGCGACAACAAGGCCCCCTGCTTTCCCTTTGCCGGTTTTGTATTGCTTTCAGCTAATGGGCCTCATGCTTCCTGACTAAGAAGCAACGGCACACTTAATTCACTCTGCCATCAAGTAACAGCTAAGGATCAAGGCCTTTCCATATTGATTCGTCTATATTGATCTAGTAGCAGCTTACATAATCAGTTTTTAGGCTATCAACTTGATCCGAAAGTCCTTTCTCGCTAAACAAGTCGCTGTCATTAACCTGTCTACGTTTAGTGGAACTCTATATCGTGGCATCTAGAGCAGTTGCTAATTATTAAAATCATCAGTCCTGGTTTTACTCACTGTCCTTCAAATTTTCTAATTCAATGGAGAAATGATATAGGGCGATGCCAAGAAATGCACCAAAGACAACTTGGCCGTCGGCATTGGGTGCGATTTCTGTCGCAACTATCAGGATAAAACTAGTTAATGTCAAGGTGCGTAGAGTGCGTCGCTTTATTGCTCTAGTCCTCAGCCTTTTGTGGAGCAGGGAGTTGGTCTCACTCATCCACTGTTCAAGCTGTTCTCTGGATTTAGTCACTCCTAAGTCGTCAGCAGATGTTGATTACTCATCTTACTGTGCTTTGTCTAAGCTTTTCAGCGTGTGCACTAACAGTCCGATCAATAATCCAGAAAACGTTCCCACAAGGATTTGTCCATCGTTGGGAGCAACCTCTATCATCATTATAAATACAAAAACTGTCCATATTAATAGCCTCATGTTGACCATTGTCACTCTTTATCTCTTGGCTAATGATGGTGCGTTGTCTCTTTAAGAATAAGGTTTAATCTTTCAATCTGATCTGCTCTGTTGTGATGCTTTTTGCTCTGTCCTAGCAAGCTTCGCAATCATGAAGCAGCTTTTAACTTGCCTATAAAGCCATTTAAGGATGTGCTGTTCGTTGACACGTGCAGCTCTCGCCTAAATGATTGCTCAATTTGATTTTTCTAATGGATCGCAAGATGCAAAACTGCTTTGGTAAGTTATTGCTAACGTGATAATGTTTCCAATTTAACGGCTGTTGTTCTTTTTGCTGCGTTTATTTTTGCATTAGACTGAAAGAGTTTATGGAGTCTAGAAAGGAAGAATTAATAAGTGAGTTGATATTATACCAGTGCGAATTTTCAGCACATAGAAAAGCTAGTGACAAGCCTAATGAAGGGTTTTGTTGATACGAAGGTCTCTGTAGAATTTTGCTGTTATATTTCCTGATGGCGCTGAATAAAATTTAAGATGATGGAGTTTAGAGTATATTTCATGATTCTTATGATGTAACTTCCAAATAACATCTTTGTACGCTGCATTTGCAAGGTCTTGCTCAAAATACTTTTTCGCCTGATCCCAAAAAACAGTATAACCATCTTCTTCATTAGATGAATAAACTGGCAGCACTTCTAATGCTGCTTTGAATACATCGACGTACAATGCTATAGAGATAGAGACTGTCGTTTTAACTGGTGATGAATATATTAAATCCATGATTGAAGGAATTCTCGAATCTTGCCCTGACTTATGACTATCTTTAGGGAAACAGATTTCAATAAACTTAGGGATATCTAAATCACTCTTTGATGTCAATAGCATCTTTGCATGTTGGTGCATATTTGCTCTGCCCATAAAGCCTATTTGCCCAGTTGTTAAGTCTGAGAAATTACCAAAGATGTTTGTAAGCCTTTCTAAATATGGAGTAGTATTAATCTTAGGCCAACTAAAAGCTTCTCTTAGCTTGTCATGAAACTCCTGGCAATACTCAAGCATTGAAATCTTCTCATCTAGCGTTTGAAATTGATTGTCACTGCCAAGAAAGAAACTTATCGCAGTATTAGGGTTAGAATCAATCTCTACCCACATATGATCACTTAAACATTGTAGCTCTGGCATCCCTTCCAAAATTGATATGGCTTGTTTTAGTATATTCAGATGCTTTGCTCCTTCTTTCGCTGACAAATCACACCTCTCAATTAGGTCTTTAAGATAACTAAGCTCACTGATTGAAAAACAACTAAGAAAATCAGACTTGGGAGAACCAGGTTTAAATTCAAACCCAGAGATGCGCGGCAAGTTGACTGGTAATATTGCTTGAAAATCGAAAGAAGAGCTACAAGAGTTGAGCGGAAATGATCTACTAAGTCTTTCAATACATTCCAGAATAGAAATCATACTTTTAATAGCTCTTGTTTAACCATCTCTAAAATCTTTTAATTGATCTAGTGATGCAGAAGGGTGGGGTAGATCTGCTAAAAGTATTACCCTGTCTCCGTCTGCCTGATTTTTAACTCCATGAATATAAGAGTCATTTAATATTATAGGAGTACCATATTCATAAGATCTCTTCTGATTATGGCAATAAATAAATAGCTCACCGTCTGGAATTATAAGTGGTATCTGAATCCTTACTCGTGTATTTGTAATTCCAAAGTGTGGAAGTATGATCGTATCAGGCTTGAGTGAAGAGATACGAATAAAATAACCACTAAGAGGATTATTTAACTTTGAATATTCGTATAATGTATTGAATACTTTGATTGAGCGCATCAGGTCTATCGTATTTGCAAACATATCTTCAGCGGGTGATTCTTTTTCTCCTGAACTCCATATGTCAAGTGAGCGCCAAGTGCCTGTATAAATAAATTCTCTAGTTTCGGCTCTAATACTTCTACGCACACGATTCAGTTCATCTAGTATGATTTCATATTGCTTCGCAACATTTAAACTACCCTCTATTATTGATATGTCTGGGAAAGGGCCTAAATCTGACAATGAAGCATCGCAGTGTGATGCACCCATTCCAAAGAATGGCCAAATATCATTTTTATAGATATAATCAAATATATTAAACAGTCTATGTGATTCAAGTATCGCTGTAGCCGAACAACCATCAAGCATTGCAGCGTAAACCTCTGCTTCGAGTTTTGATTTTATATTTTGGCGCAACAATCTGATCGAAAGCTCATTATTCCTATGGTTTGGATGGTCTATAATCAACTTGTCGATAAATTCCCTCCAATTTTCAGGAAATGTATCAAAATATGCTGGTGGGGGATCTTTCCTTTGCAAATTAAGCTCCTTGTAGCATATTAACCTTTTCATTGATTTCATTTATATCGTCTACAAACTCTAAGAGCTTTGACTCAACGTTTTCAATAGGTACTTTAGGGCGTTTGGGCATCTCGAGGGTGGGCTTTATATCCATGAGCTTTATATTAGCACTTTCTGGAATAATCAAATTTTTCAGGTCGTCGTAATCAGACAATTTAAAGATATCTAGATTTACATAATCTAGCTTTGGACCCAGATGCTTTTTCCACCCATCTATTATTAATGAATAATCATATGCATAACCTACCAATTCACTCATCGTAGCATTTGCGTGAGAACTATCAAAGCCAAATAATGACATGAAGCTAAATTTAAGATGATCATAGATATTTGGATGGATCGCTATAAACTTTGCCTCTGGGAAAATAAGAGACAGTAATCCAATATGCTTGAACCCCGATGGTATTATGTCTATTATTCTCTCGATTTGCCTGTCCCCATAGCAAAAGGCAAGATGTAGTAAATATATTTTTCTAAGTTGTAAAAGATCATCAGTATCTAACTGTTCTATTGAGCTGGGGTATTTTTCTTCAAACTTGTCATATACATATTGGGCCATGCCTTTCAAGACTTGATCCGAGTACATACACGCCACATCCTCTGAATGTGCTAGCCAACTACGCAGACGTGAAAAATGAGGGCCCGGCAATCCAGTGATAAATGTAATATGGTTAAGTATACTATCTTCATATTCGTTGTAATTAACTGGCATGGCTGACAATCCCTCTAGACGAGTTGCAAATGCAGTCAGGCTAAAGACATCATATTGACTAACCCTTATTAAATTATCATTCAATGCCTCTACTTCCTTCCAAAGTGATTCGTATTTTTCGTCCTGATAATTACACTGAATAGTGAGAAACTGTGCTCTATTGTACAAACTTCTGTCAAATGCTTTCATCGACTTAATATTATTAATGTATTTACGAATATCATCGGTATTTTTATATTTATCCCAGACATCTGCCCAGCTTATTCCAAGAACCTCTGACCCATAAAGCATGAGAGGGTCGATGTCTGGCTTGTCATTCACACTTGATTGATAATGCTCGATTACTCTATTTAGAAACTTTGCTTCCTGTAAATTTGGTAATACCGCCAAAACCTGATTACATATATTCTTTGCATCTGAATACTGCATGTCGTGAATATATGATACTACTTCTACTAATGAGTCAATAGCATCGCTAATTTCTCTCCATGGACTAATAGATTTTTTACATTGGCTGGCTATTCTAAGATTTCTGTGGACTAATGGAGAGCTATATGATGTGATGTAGTGTTGATATGATTCTGACAATCTCGTAGATCCTTTAAGAACCTCTATTACTCTGATAGTTGTTGTATGATCTCTACTGATGAGAGACGTCAAAATATAATTATCAAATGCATCTCGAGGCAATGCCGCTAGTTCTCCAATGTTAGAAGGAAGATCTTTGCCAGCCGTCTGAATATGGTGCAATAGTCCGATTATGCGGCAGTCATCTTTAAGTTCACGTGGTGACTGTATCCGTAATAACTCATCTAGTAGCTCAGAGCTGAACATTTCAAGTTGAACAACTAGATGGTGTTGCTCATTAGATAACTCGACTCCTTTCATCGCTGACTCTGCCTTCAGGCTATGCCAGGCTGTTATAAATCCAAAATCTAATAATACTGACCCTAGTTCGCTTATTGCCTGCTCTATATACTCATCTTCAGGTAATCCCCAAGCTTTTCTGATGTGGTCAGATAAGCTGTTTTTATTCTCTTTAACTGAGGATATTTTTGCAGTGTGAGTCATTAAAACTGATCAACATTAGCAAATTTTAATATGATCAATAGCTTCATGCATGCTCTTTACATTATAATCAGTCACAAACCTTAAATGTGGAGAAAAAAAGACAGTACGTGTTTAATATATTTTGGAGTATCACTTTTAGAATGATATATCAAATTATTATTAATAGAATGTCTTATGATCTCCCTAAGCAAAATGCTTAGTTGAATAATTCAAGCCTATTTTCATTTGCCTGTCATTTTATAATCATCAGTGATGTTGTGAAGGAATAGCCAATACAACATTTCCTCTTTTGTCATTGCATATTACTTAAATTGCCTGTTTGTTAGTGCCTGTATATATATATTTAACGTTTATCTCATGATAGATTTCCTTGATTTAGGGATGCTAGTCAACGAACGAACAACTGTACTTTTAAGCTAGAACAGTTGATTTTGCCATAGTTTATTAGTAATAAGTGTTTTTACCCTGTATGACCTATTAGTGCAATCTATTGGATATTTTTTATGCAGGAGTGGTATTAGGTATAGTTGGTAATTAATTATTTAAATGTTCTGTTCCAATGATCTGCTCGAACATCACGCGAGTGGGTCATTGAAATATCCAATAGAAACATTATCCTTTTCAAGGCTCGCCATTAAAAGATTGGAAACATCATTATAATTATCTCTTAAGCTATAAGCTGTTGTTGCAACATTGCCTATTCTTATTTCTTCTGTTGGGCTAAGATCACCTCCAAGGAAATGATACAATGATCTTCTTATGTTATCTTTGAAATAGGCCTCGTCTGATATGAATTGGTTGTAGTCCGTTATTATATCATTTCCTTTAATACTTGAAACCACAATTTCATCCCACCAACCTTCCAGGTTTTCATTGTTTAATTTCCCACTACTTAACTTGGTTTTGTTCATAACACCAACGTTTAGTAATTCATTGCCTGCGAAGTCAAAGTAAGAAGCATAGTTATGAAGCAATCCAATCTGATCGTCTCCAGCATGCACTTCAACTGTATCTCCAAATGCTTTAATATGGAGTTCTCTGTTGGAGCCATGTATTTTTATAGAGTCTTCTAATGATGCATCTCTAATAATAAAAGCTACTCCGTCAATATTATTGTCTAATTTTATCTCTAGGCTGTCTCTACCGTTTCCAAGTGTAATATCATCAAGCTTTCCAGATTCTCCGCCGACAATAACAGTATCATTACCATTTCCTGCATCTATATATTCTGATCCATCATAACTTTCTATATAGTCATCACCATCGCCAGATAGAATTTCATTACCGCCAATTCCGTTGCCTTGTGAATAAATTCTATCTGCATGTACTGATCCAAGTACGTAATCATTACCGCCAAATGTATAGGCAACCTGATTTTTTCCACCTAGTTCAATCAGGTCTCCTTTATCCGTACCTTTCATAATCTTCCCATTTTCGGTATGATCATTTGCTCTATATTCTCGACCGATATGTGTTAAGACGCCATCGAGATATACAGTTGAGGCTGAATGTGCCTCGTGACTATTTATTGATAATTTAGTATGATCTATATTTTTATCTAAGCTCGATCCTTTCAGCGATGTGGCAGTGTTATTTTGTACGATGTCTCTAGCGCTTACGTTGAAATCGTAATTATGGACATTATGAATCATTCCTGAGGCAACAAAATCAGTGACGTTACCCGTCGTGCCTTTTATTAAATGAGAATCAGGCACGCCAAATTTCTTTGCTATACCCATTGCATCTCCAACTTTGTAATTAATTCTATTCTCATATTTATCCCAGTAAGTAGAACTACCTTCCGCATGAATTGGTGATGTCCATGGAACATTAATCTTTTGAGTGTCCCATGTAAGAAAAACATTTACTGCTTTACCAGGGTCTACAGTTACTGATGTTGCGCGTTCAAAGGTTATAGATGTTGAATTACTTGTTTCTGTAGTAGAGCTGCTGTTTATCTCTGTTGAAAGTGTGTTGTTAATATTAAGTCCGATTTCCGTCTCTGTACTGGCAATTCCTTCAACACCTGCCTTGATCGTTTGTTTTAGCGATGTGCCAATATCCAGTGTATGACCTTGAGTGTAGCCAGAGGTTGTACTGCTTTGTGATGAATCAGAGGTGGTTTTTGTAACCTTTAATGTTGTTGTTATTGGAGAAGAAGAGGTATTTCTGACAGTATTAGCTGAACTAGATGCCATGGATTGACCACCATTAGCTTTAATCTGTCCAGTTGGCTTCCCTAATACAACTGAACCAACATCCTGATTTAGAGTAATAGCGCCATCAATATTTGCATTTAATCCATAACCTCCATTTTCACGAACCTGGTTCCCTCTAATTCCTTTTGTTCCTGCTGCATAAGTGTTCCACATATCCTTGTTAAAGGTATGATTGGCTTCATATTTTATGTTGTCTTCATAAGTGTTTTCTTGGGATGTGGTATCGCTATTATGGTGATGAGCCCAGTGATTATAGTGGTTGTGATGACTAACAGTATGAGTTCCTACGTGCCAGGTATGGTTTAGTTGGTTACCGATCCATGTTGGATTCAAGCCCCATGGAATAAGATCATTTATATTGTTAACTGAATAAGCCATGACGCAAGATCACTTTACTAAAATCAGCATATCTGCTTTGCTCACTGCTACGCACAGCATTGATGCCAATATTTATATTCGGTATAAAATATTCTCAGGGCTTGTCATTATGCCTGGACCTCAATGAAAGTGTTGCAATTCATGATAAGGCCTTTTGCCGAACACAAACAAAGAAGCTGGCGTATTCGTTAAAACTCTGAATAGTTTGCTTTGATCATTGCACACATATACCTAAATGCCTGCACTGTCAAGCTTTTTTAATCAAAAAAATAGATACTCAAATCTGTCAGAGAATGTGAGAAAAAAATTCTTGAGAGTTTATTCAGCGGATCCCACAGGCTGAAGATGGAGGATTGGTCTGGCAGATTGAATACACACTCGGAAATAACGGCATAATATTTATACACCAATGCATATCAATGTATTGATGCCTTTGCTGGGCTGAGATGATTGCTTGAAAAGTTTGCGCATTTTCGTAAATCAATGCTTTGGTCTATAGTTTGTTCTTTGAATAGGTATTAGCTGCTAAAATTACATCTTGACAGTTCTCCATTGCAATAATAATTTTCTTAGCATGGCCCTATATCCATCCTTTTTGATTCCTTAGTCATTTCAACCAAATCTTATGAATTCATACGATGTTATCATAGTTGGAGGTGGATGTGCTGGATTATCCGCTTTAAGCACTTTGGCTAATTATCGGACTTTATTAATAGAGAAAAACTCATTTTTAGGTGGTCGTGTTAAGTCAATAAACCTAGAAGATTCCTCTGCTGAGTTAGGAGCATTATATTCCTTGGAACCGATGCTGCAATTTAATTCTATATCACAAACAGCATGCTTGGATAACACTAATGGCAATGCTCAACACTCATCTATCTTATTTATTATATCTCACTCTCTTCAGTTCGAGTCATTTTCACCTATCGAAGCCTTTGACAGGCTTGCCATAGCAAATCAATCTCCACAAAGTACTAGCTTTTATAAGCGAGTCATAAAAACAGACTCTAGATCTGAACCCACAATCACTAACCCCAACTTTGGCAGGCTTGATTTACTTTCACCTGATCAGTTAAGCCTTGTTGGTTCACTTTTTCAAGTTACTCATCCAGGATCAATTTATGACTGTATTCCATCATTAAGACCATTATGCTTAAATAATTTCCCTTCTTTGACTCGTACGCAAACCAACCAATCAGTTTTGATGAATCTTTTTAGAGTACCTAGCAACGCTCAGGTGGCTTTATCAAGTAATATAATAAGTTTAACCGAGCTCAACTCATCAGTTGAGGTGAAGTTTGAAAGCAATGATAAATGCATTTCTGCCCAAGCAAAATCGGTGATTGTTACTCCACCACCGGCCTCTATTTTTCCGTTTATTAAATCTATCAGATCTCAAAGCCTTAATTTTTATCATTCCGCGCCATATATCAGCGGATATTCTTTCGTCTTTCTTTTTATTGGACCTATTCCAGCGCAATCTGCATTTGTGTCATCTATCCATATATGGAGTGTTTGTTTTTTTACACGAGTTGACGATTCTAGATTTATTGTTAATTGCTATGTCCCATCAACCCGTTTTGGTCAGTTTTTAGCAAAACCTTCCGAGCATGAATTGGCCTCTTCTCTTAAACCCTATCTTTCAGATTCTTGCGTACTGCTACAATCTCGCTCTAAGTTTTGGAGATATCTCGCTCCAGTTCTATCAGATCTTTTAGTTGATAGATACTTTCATGAACATTATGTACTCTCAAATAGGATTTTTTATGGAGGCGAACTTTCAACCTTTACTCCTGATAACTTAAACGCTTACGGAACCCGTAATGCCATCAAAGCTGGCGAAATGGCCGCTAACTTTACCATTGATAATATTTCCTCCTCTCACCGTTTTCTCAATTTTAGGCCATTACCTCCCTTGTTAAATGCTCACGTTTTTACCTTCAATCAACAAATACCTAAATTTTTAGGCTCACAGCCAGAAGGTAACGTTGCTTTTTATGGCCTACTATTGTCTGCTTTTAAAGAACAATCTATTAAGTCATATCTGCTTAAGGCTTCAGTTGAAGGATTATGGGAATATAATCATGGATTTGGCGTTACTCTAGAGGATTCACTCCTTGTTCTCGAGGGGCTGATTGATAATGGTTTGCCGAAGCATCACATTAAACGTATTCTCAACCTCTGCATTGACAAATTTTATGACACAACAACTGGTTTATTTGTAACGGTAAAAAAAGGTCGCTCTAGTTACTGGCAAGGACCCTCTATTCATGGAACTGCCCAGATATCGTATCTAATTCTAAAACACTTTAACTTGTCCGATTCGTTACTAGATAGCCAAAAGATCTTGGATTTTTTGTCAGCCAGTGTAACCTCAGACTCTCTTTGGAAAAGTCGTTGGTTTACTAATTATTATTTTACCAGTTTTTATGTCGTTAGGCTTTTAATGCTTCTGCCAGATGATCATACGACTTATTTATTATTGTCACGTTATTATGAACGGATTCTGCAATCACAAGTTTCCAATGGCTCATGGGAGGACTCCCCAATATCGACCTCTTCTGTAATTCTAACTCTTGCTTTATATCGCAACTCCTTGCCTATTAACTTATCCAATGAAATAATGAATTCTCTAATAAAAGCAACTAATTACCTAAGGCAATTTCAGGGGCAAGAATGTTTTCCTTCTGAACCTCTGCTGTATTACTGGTATGATATTTCTGAAATTGACGATCAATTTACTAAGAGATTTTACCATTGTATGGATAAAGGCATGATCTCAGCAGCTTTAGCATCTTTAGCGCTCCAATCCGCCTCTAGCTATATATTAGACAAGTGAGAAATACAATAGACATTCTTTTTGTCTCTTCAGTTAAGATTAGGTAACTATGTCATTCCCTTGGCAGTCAGCTGATCATTTTTCAGGTTTTAATATTTAACTGACATTAACTATCTTAGAGTATTATGCCTTCCTGCTTTGCTTTTGTTATTCTTTGAGTCTTGATTTGACATATTTTTACAACTCTCTAGTAAATAAGGCATATGGCAACTTATTTGTAATGCCACAATGAGTTTGCTTGCCGTGTTGTGGTGATTAGTATTTGTTTTGTCTATTCGTTCATTTTGTTTACTCCCTTAATAGTTTTTCTTTCCGTTTTTGCAGGCCTTCGACCTTGTTGGTTCCTTTTGTAATTGTTACTGGTATTATCTGCTGAAAATCAAATTCTTTTGACCTTTCGTTTCTTTCAGTCATTGCGAGGGCTTTTCTCGGTATTGATATTGTTTTTTCATGGCTTTTATTGCTCTTTTTATTGTAAATCTATTTGTTTCTAATCAATTCGCAATCTCTTCTTTTGCAGAGGTTGCTTATAGTGATCTAATGTGGATCTGTATTCATAGGGACTAATCCAGCAGTTTTTAACTCCCCTGTGAAGCCAAATGAGGCAGAGTCAACCAGACGATCGGGAAACAAAACCCCGTCTAAGTGGTCACATTCATGTTGGATAACTCTTGCTGGGAATCCCTCAAGGCAATGCTCAATCTCTAAACCATCTTCATTGAGCGCCCTGTAGTGAATCCGACTCCAGCGGGACACCTTGCCCCGCAGGCCTGGCACACTCAAGCACCCCTCCCAACCATCCTCTAGATCAGAGCCGATTGGTGTTAAGACAGGATTAATCAGAAGTTTTTGTGGAATCGATGGGGCCTCGGGATAGCGTGGATTAGGGCCTTCTCCACCAAACAGCACCACTCTTAAAGGGATACCAATTTGGGGTGCGGCGAGTCCTGCTCCTTGATGGGCCTTCATCGTGTCTCGTAAATCCTTGATGAGTGAAATGATCTGCTCAGCAGAGACATCATCGACGACCTTGGACACTTGCCTCAGTTGAGGGTTGCCCATACGCAGGATTTCCTTCACAGCCATGATTATTAACCTCCTTTTCTCTTTGCTGTTGGTCTCGCCAACACAACAGAACCAGCCACAAGGATGAGCATGATTCTGTCAATGGACAAGTGAGTTATCAGGTTCATTGTTTTGGTTTTTGTTCATGTTCAGATGCTTAGCAGTCTCTTGCAAAAATTACTTGAGTGAGTCACTGCGGCGGTCCAGTTTTCGGCTTCAGTGAGTCCAGAGTTTCGGGTGGGTTTGAAGCTGTGATCCCCGGCAGGGATCCATTGCAAACAGACCTTTGGCGACAAAGTGTAGTTTTCCACTTCATCTTGTCGACCCATCCCATCGCGTTCGCCTTGCAAAATCAAGGTTGGCGTTTTTTGCACGGCAAGATGTTCAGTTCTCAACTGCTGAGGTTTCCCCAAGGGATGAAAGGGGTAACCCAGGCAGATGCAGCCAAGTACGTTCATTTTGGCTGAGAGTTCATCTGCCAGAAGACTGGCGACCCTGCCCCCCATGGACTTACCAGCGATGAAGACGGGCCGACTTGCAATTTCTATCTCCACTTGCTCGAGGAAGACTTGCTTCAATTTCGGCAATGGATCAGGTGGAGAGCGTTTGCCATTGATGCGTTGTTTAGCCATGTAGGCGAATTCAAAGCGCACCACTCGCCAACCGACCCCTGCTAAGCCACTAGCTATCGCTGTCATGAAAGGGCTATCCATCGCTGCACCAGCCCCATGGGCTAAGAGCAGGGTGGCAGGAGCATCGCTTGAACCATTCACCAAGCGAGGGGTGGGATCCATCGATGAGTTATTCATCTACGCATTCTCCTGATTTATGCCAGTTAAGTAGACATGCTTGGTGAGTCATCGGTTTTTGTCATGAAGGAACGGAATGGCTCAATGAAAAAATCGTAGGAAGCTAATCAATGGGGTTGTGACCTAGGGCTGATCTAATCCCAGACAAAGAGTCGTAACTTATTAAGTGAAGTGTTTCTAATTGCCTACCGATCAGAACTTGCAAGTTTGATCACCTATTCCAAAGCGGCAGCAAGCAAGTGATGAGACGGTTAGGAGAGTTCAGCTCTTGACTAAGGAAATCAATCAGAATTCAACGCTATCGGAGCAAGGATGTTTGGCAGCTCAACCTTTTCTCAAATGGATGATTCCATCGAAAGCAACGTTATGCACTCAATGGCTGCTCCTCTTGTTGATCAATGGAAACCACTTGGAATTCCAGCTTGGCGGCCTCTCGATTACTTAAGCGTCGAGTCCAGGCACCTTGAATTGGATCATTCCAACGAAACCCAGCTTCCTTGGCTAAGTGTCTTTGTGCATAAGACACCTGGGCACGCATCAAACGCCTTGGCTCTAGCCCATGAAGCAGCAGAGTTTCGAGATCCTTGCAACGGGCGAACACCTCGGCGAGATAAATGCAGTCGGTGAGAGCACGATGTGCGGCCCATACCGGCACGCCATAAGCGAGAGCTAAATCTCTTACAGAAGGCCTGGAACGAAGCTGACGATCAACTGGCCAAGCGATGTCTTCCATCGTGCACAGCCAGGGCTTGGAGACAGCTGGAAGCTGATCCTTCCCGAACCACTGACGATCGAAGCCAGCATTGTGAGCAACTAACAGATCAGCGGCATCCAGTAAGGCTTGGAAATAGTCCAGCGCTTGTCGCCAAGGCTGATCCAAGCGAGTGACCTCAGCGGGGATGCGATTGATTGATTCAGCCGCATTGGTTTCCACAGGTAGCAAAAAGGAATGCTGGGCAAGCACAGCACGCTGCGGTGCATGGAAAAGGATGGCTCCAACCTCTAGGCATTGACCTCGCTTCGGATCCAATCCAGTGGTTTCCGTATCGATGATCAGCAGCATCTCTGGCAGTGAGCTCAAAGCTTCTCGATGCAATGAAGGCAGTGCCACTGGTGCATGAGGTTGCGGTAAAGAGACAGCCTCTGCAGTAGAGACAGCCTTTGAAGTAGAGACAGACTTTGAAGGAGTGACAACTGCCTCTTCTGCATTGAGATCGGGGAGAAGATCCAACTGACCAGCTCCAAAGAGATGCTGCTTTGCTTCCCCCACGCCGAGTTCATCGATCGATTGCTTGTATTCTCCCGCACCCATCAAGGGGCTCTCTAGGGTGCGTCATAGATGCGAGCTTCTGGATGGCCCTTCAAGTTGGTGATAAGGCTCCTGCCATTGATCTGGTCGATCAAAATGGCAACAAGCGGCGTAGTAATGATCTCAAAGGCAAAGTACTCGTGTTGTTTTTCTATCCCAAGGACGACACACCTGGATGTACAGCCGAAGCTTGTAGCTTTCGAGACAATTACTCAGCTTTTGAGAAACTTGGTTCTGAAGTCTGGGGGGTGAGTGGAGACGATGACATCAGTCATCGACAATTTGCAGAACGACATGGCCTGCCCTATGCATTACTGAGCGACAAGGACAACACACTGCGGCGAGCCTTTGAAGTTCCTCGCACCCTTGGGATGTTGCCAAGCCGAGTTACTTACGTGATTGATGGCCAAGGAACAATCCGCAATATTTTTAATAATCTCCTCGATGGTCCTGCTCATATGCGTGAGGCATGTCGTGTCGTGGAGGAAATCAAAAAGAAACGATGACCAGATGGAGACGCCTCGGCAACGTCTGGGGACTATGGCCAGCTCAGCCAATCGCACTTGTCGAGATGGTGGGGGGCAGTTATTTGGCGGCGAGCCCCCAGCTCAGCTACCGACGATTGCTTGAAGGTTTAGCTGACCACAATCTGGCGGTTCATACTTGGGGCTATGTGCCAGGCTTCGACCATCAGGCTCAGGCCAATGAAGCTTGGAAACATTTGCGTCGTTGTCGACAACAACTTGAGGCCAGAGTCGGAGCCCTCCCCACACCCCTTCGCTTGGGCCATAGCCTTGGCTGCAAGTTGCATCTTCTAGCCCCAGATGGAGGTCGTAACAGCAGGGCTTTGGTGGCATTGAGCTTCAACAATTTCACGGCTGATCGTTCGATTCCCATGCTTCGCGAACTTGCACCAAAGTTTGGCTTTTACACAGAATTCAGCCCAAGCCCCAATGAAACATTGCGATTGATCCGCGAGAGTTACCACCAACCTCAGAACTTATTGGTGAGTTTTGGGGATGACAGCCTCGATCAGAGCCCAAGCCTTTTGCATAGTCTCCAGCAGCGAGTGGAAGATGCAACACAAAGCTTGCATCTTCCAGGCGATCACCTCACCCCAGCCAGTGCAGGTTTACGGCAGAACCTTCTCGGCGACTGGGCGGATGACTCCGCCCGGGCCGAGACTCTCAATCAATTGGTGGAAACGATCTCCTCTTGGGCAAGCCCATGAACGAGGTCGTGTTCAGGCTCTAAGCCGATCCAGCACGGAGCGATCTTCCAGGGTGCTGGTATCACCCTTGACCTCCTCTCCAGCGGCCAAAGCCCGCAAGATACGGCGCATAATTTTGCCGCTGCGGGTCTTGGGTAAGGCATCACTGCAACGGATCTCATCAGGTCGAGCAATGGGGCCGATTTCCTTGCCCACATGAACACGAAGCTCCTGAATCAAAGCATCACTCACTTCCCTGCTTCCCTCCAAGGTGACGAAGGCCACGATCGCTTCACCTTTAAGGTCATCAGGCCTTCCAACCACTGCCGCTTCAGACACTGCCGGGTGACTCACCAATGCCGATTCGATTTCCATCGTGCCAAGACGATGGCCTGAAACGTTAATCACATCATCCACCCTGCCCATCACCCAGAAATAACCATCACCATCTCGACGAGCTCCATCGCCTGCGAAATAGATGAAACTGCCATCCTTAGGGCGTAAGTATTCCCAATAGCTCTCTCTAAAGCGTTGAGGATTTCCGTGCACGGTGCGCATCATTCCTGGCCAAGGACGTCGCACGATCAGATATCCACCTTCGTCAACGTCTACCGGCTCGCCTTGTGCGTCAACTACATCAGCCTCAATGCCTGGTAGGGGAAGGGTCGCAGATCCTGGTTTTGTTGGCGTCGCACCAGGCAATGGGCTGATCATCACCCCACCTGTCTCCGTTTGCCACCAAGTGTCGACAATTGGGCAACGATCACCACCGATCACCTCGCGATACCACATCCAGGCCTCAGGATTGATGGGTTCTCCGACGGTACCTAGCAACCGCAGACTGCTCATGTCGTATTGATCGGGTACAGCCCGACCACTTTTCATGAATGCCCGAATTGCCGTAGGTGCGGTGTAAAAAATCGTGATCCCGTGCTTCTGAATTAACTCCCAAAAGGCTCCAGGCTTGGATGGGCGTGGTGCCCCCTCATACATCACAGTTGTCGCCCCATTGGAAAGAGGCCCATAAACAATGTAGCTATGGCCAGTAATCCAGCCCACGTCGGCTGTGCACCAGTAGACGTCTTCGTCGCGAATATCGAAGATCCACTTGAAAGTGAGGTGAGCCCAGAGGTTATAGCCTGCCGTGCTGTGCACAACGCCCTTTGGCTTTCCAGTGGAGCCAGAGGTGTAGAGCACAAACAGGCGATCTTCACTCGCCATGGGTTCCGCCGCGCACTCTTGAGATTGAGCTGACACAAGCTCGTGCCACCACTGATCTCGACCAGGTTCCATCACCACGCTTTCTTTTGTACGTTGCACCACCAGCACCGACGTCACGCTGGGGCAGGCACCCTCGGCTAATGCAGCATCCACTGCCGGCTTCAAGGCAACGGCCTTGTCTTTACGAAAACCACCATCAGCAGTGATCACGGCTTTGGCTTCACCATCCACCAAACGATCTCTAAGGGCTTCAGCGGAAAAGCCACCAAAGACAACAGAATGTGGGGCTCCGATACGGGCGCAAGCCAACATGGCAATGGCCGCTTCTGGGACCATTGGCATATAAAGGGCAACCAGGTCACCTTTGCCAATGCCAAGAGCTTTCAGCGCATTGGCAGCCCTGCACACTTCAGCATGAAGTTCTCGATAGGTGAAGCGCCGCACATCACCTGGCTCTCCCTCCCAGATCAGGGCTGTTTTGTCTGCCTTCGGGCCATTGAGATGGCGATCAAGACAGTTGAAGGAAAGATTTGTCGTGCCTCCTTCAAACCAACGCGCAAAGGGAGGATTCGACCAATCGAGAACGCTATCAAAGGGTTCAAACCATTCCAGCTCAGTGCGGGCGGCTTCACCCCAGAAACTGTCAGGATCAGTTTTGGCTTGCTCTGCCATCCGACGATAGGCTTCCAGGCTGCCAACCATTGACTGTGAGGCCAGCTCTGCGGAGGGGTGAAAGACGCGCTGCTCCTGCAGGACTGACTTAATGGTGCCGGATGGATCAGGAGACATAAGGCAATCAATGACCAGTGATTTTCCGCATTCAAGCGATTAAGAGCAGGGACTACAGCGCTGTGACACGCTTGTTTAAACGAACCCCATAAGCGACAGTCTCTGAAGGGCATCTAAATGAGTACAGATTGAAAGGGTAAAAATCTGAAATAAGATAAAAATACGAAGCACAATGATCAATTCAAAGTCTTTTCCTATCTGCTTGCAGGCCTTCAAATATAGTCATAAAAAATACATTCCTGCTAACGGTGAAAAGAATGCTCATGGCAGCACAACGATGGACCAACTATGCGGGTAATCTATTGACTCGCAATCACTTCAATATGAAACTTGTGATTATGTTGTAAAGTCGATTGTAAAAGCGATGCCGGCTGAGTTAATTTGTGCGATTGATAAACTTGAAAAATGCATTCATCCTCTGACGTAGATACTAATAACACATACAGGTGTCGACCGTCCTCATGTCGGCTTTCTTGCGCTTCCAGAATGTCTTGAAACATCTCGTCTGCATGATTGCTTGGCGGCCATATTCACTGCTTCAGTTGAGTGGAAGCTTAGAGATTTGTTTAATGCCTTGAATGGTAACTTTCTTTGAGTAAGGGGATTGTCTTGCTTAAGTCATCCCATCATGCTTGGCTTGTCTGGCAAGTGTTAGTTTTTGCTTCATGGCAGATTTGTCTTTGGATTGACGATAAGATCCTCTGATAGGTCAATAAGCCGCAAGCCAAGTAGAGCCTACCTCTCAATGCAAAATCGCATGTTTCAGCTAAAAATGCGATGGCTGCTTCTTTTCATGACTCATGAGCAGTCTCTCTTGCCAGGTGAGCCACTTTTCCAGCAAAGGTGTTAAAAGTATGAGTTGGGCCACACAACCTCCTGTTAAACCATTGACAACTTGCATCCAATCGAAAATAACTGAGCTGGATATTGAGTTTTAATCAAGTCAACCGAGAGGGGGCGCATTGGTTCATGTCCTTCCCTGCGGCCTGCTTGTTTGATCTAGATGGAGTGTTGTTGGATACTGAACCTCTACATGCTCAGGCCTGGTCTCAAACAGCGGCTGTCTTTGCTACCAGTCTCAGTACAAGTCAGTTGTCGATGCTAAAAGGTCGGCGTCGTCTTGATTGTGCTCAGCTGGTCAACAACTGGTTGAACACCCCGGTAGGGATCGAACAGCTCTTGGCCGTGCGCCAGCCGATCGCAAAGCACCTGCTCAGTCAGGCCAAAGCCATGCCTGGAGCAGAGGAACTGGTTCTCTGGTGCTACGACCACAGGCTGCCAATGGCCATGGCCTCCAGTAGTACGGCAGATGCCGTGGCATTTAAAAGTATCCATCACAGCTGGCTTGCACTGATTAAGACTCGAGTTCTTGGCGATGATCTATCTCTTACAGCAGGCAAACCCGCTCCAGATGCTTATCTGCTTGCGGCGCGGCGGCTGGCTGTCAAGCCGACTGCCTGTTGGGCATTGGAAGACTCTCAGGCCGGCACACAGGCTGCCCTAGCCGCAGGGTGTCATGTCTGGGTGCTGAGCGAAAATGAAGCCCACATCAATTGCGATGGCAAGTTTAAAGATGAGAATCCTCGTCAAATCGCTCAGTTAAAAACCGTTCTTGACCATCTCCAGCAGGCTTGGGATGCACTCTGAAAAGCTCAGTAGAGACGGCTTAAAACAAAATCAGGTAGTTCCATTAATGCACGCTGGCAAGGTGAATCTGGTAGCCAAGCGATAGCTTCACGAGATTCCCTTGCAAAATCTTCAGCCAACTGCCGGCTGCGTGAAATAGCCTGCGAATTACGCACCAGCTCTAGGGCTTGATCAAGATCGTCCTCTTCGCTGAACTCTCGCTCAATCAGACGAGCTAGAGCCAAATGCTCCTCTAGCGCATAGAGAGCCGGTGCCGTTAGATAGCCACTGGCCAAATCACTCGCGGCAGGTTTCCCTAATTGCTGTTCACTGCCTGTGAAGTCGAGGATGTCATCGACAACCTGAAAGGCGAGTCCAAGCTGGCGACCGAAGTGATGCAGTGATTTCTGATGCTCAACACTCTCACCACTGAGCACGCCGGCAGCCTGCACACTGTTGGCCATCAGAGAAGCCGTCTTGCAATAGCTCTTCTCCAGATATGTCGCAAATGATTGGCCGGTGTCATAGCGATAGAGGCCCTGCTTCACCTCCCCATCGGCGAGGTCCATGATGACCCGACTGAGAAGTTTGACGACAGCTAAGTTATCAAGATTAGCCAGATGCCAACTGGCCTGTGCGAATAGAAAATCACCTGCCAAAACCGCAACGCGATGATTGAAATGGCTATGAACAGTGGCCACGCCTCGGCGAGTGGCCGCCTCATCGACGACGTCGTCGTGAACAAGAGAAGCCGTGTGGATCATCTCGGTAATCTCCGCCAGCCGACGATGACGGGCCGAGAGATCACCATCAGCAGATAAAGCTCTTGAGATCAACAGCACAATGCCTGGGCGAAGGCGTTTGCCCCCGGCACTGAATAAGTGCTCTGCCGCTGCTTGAAGAATGGGATGACCGGCACCAATCAAGCTGCGCAGATCAGTGAGCAGGGTCTCAAGATCCAGCTCGACCGGCTGCAGCAGCTCAGTAACGGTGGCCATGGATTCCCTCGGTGGAGTGATCTTACGAGGCGCAGGCAGGACATTGCAGTGAAACCAACTCAACTTGAGGACGCTCGCCCAACCATGGCGTAGCACGTGTGGCAAAGCCCTCGGGATTGGCAGTCACGCAGAACCGTGTAGAGGTCAGCGACAGTGATGTTCCCAATGGGATCGTTGGGCTACCCAACAGAACATCCAGCTCGCGCGCCACACCGATAGCAGGATCAATCAAGCGCACATCTTGCGGCAAAATCTGACGCAAGATCGGTTCAAGAAGAGGATAGTGAGTGCATCCGAGAACCACTGCTTCCACCTGTGCAGCCAACAGTGGATTCAGATACTCACGCGCCGCCTGATAAAGCTCCTCGCTGCTGAGTTGACCAGTCTCAATCAATGGCACAAAGGCCGGACATCCCTGCTCAATAACCATCGTGCCTGGTCGAGAGATCTCAATTTGTTTGCCATATGCGCCTGATGCAGCAGCAGCAGGAGTGGCCAGTACTCCCACACGCGCTTCCGAAAGCATGTTGGCTGCTGCATCGATCAACCTCACGACAGGGATCCCTCCCGCAACCGCTTCAGCCACATCAGAAGCCAACGCATTCGTGGTGTTGCAAGCCATCACAACCGCAGTCACTTGCTGGTCTCGTAACCACTGGACAACCTCCTTGGCGATCACTCGGATTTCATGCGGCATTCGGTTTCCGTAGGGGACTCGGGCGGTATCACCGAGATAGAGGCAAGACACCTGCCCATGGCGCTCCAGCACTCGCCTGAGCACAGTCAGCCCACCCACGCCGCTATCAAATAATCCCAAGCGAGGCTTCAACGGACCCCCTGCAAATAGTTGAGGATGCCAGTAGCAATAGCCAGAGCCAACTTGCGGCGATGGGATGCTGAAGCCAGCCGAGGTGCATCTAGCCGTCCTGTCAAAAAACCTGTCTCGACAAGGGCGGATGGCATTGTGGTTCGCCGGATGACAAAGAAACGGCCCCGTCTGACCCCTCTGTTGGGGCTCCCAGGGGAGACGTTCAGCACCTGTTGCTGGATATGAGACGCCAACCTGGCTGAACGGGAATCAGAGAAATAGAAGGTTTCGATTCCATTGACCTGTGGTCTGGACATGCTGATGGCATTGGCATGAATGCTTACAAATGCAGTAGCACCTACTCGATTGGCGATCGCCACTCTTGGCGGTAGATCCACATCCACATCAGCCGTGCGGGTCATGATGACCTGCACCCCTCGAGCTTCTAATAGCTGGGCCACCTGAAGGGAAACATCGAGAACAACATCCGTCTCACGCACACCGCGAATCCCTATAGCACCAGGGTCTGGACCACCATGACCAGGGTCAATGACAACTCTAAAGCGCCCGCGGGGGACATTCGGCAAACCAGAGGCATTGATAGGCGTCCGTGTGGGGGTAATCCGGATTCCAGGAGCCCATCGGCTCAAAGTTGATGCTGTCAGGTCTCCTTCACCGATACGGCGAAGCCCACGGGTCGGTAAGCCTTCGAAGTTGAGCTTCCAGCGGTCCGGAGAGGTTCCGATCAGCTTGAGCTGATTTGGATTCAGAGAGATTGATGGTTTGAACTCAATCACCAGTCGAGTTGATCCAGGCGTTGGTTTCCCCAAACGAATCGCACGCACCGGCCCGCTACCCCGCAGGCTGCGGGAGCGGCTCAATTCTCCAGGAAAATCAATCCAGACCTTTGCTCCCTGGGCACCATCCGCTGGTTGAAAGAACGCTTCTAGACGAGCCCCTCTTGATGTACGCAACTGCAACACCCCGTCGCTTCCAAGTGCCCAGGCCGCTAAAGCGCTTGCCGCTCTAGCCGGCAACGCTGCCAAAACCAAAGGGATCTGCAAGGCACCAACCACCAGCAGGATGAGAGGGCGGGACGGAGCCGAGGCCATTGGCTCAGAACAGTGCTGACTGCCGGTGTTGGAGGCTTGGCATTTGCGCGCGTATGCGACCAATGTGCGAGTTATCCACAGGAGCAATGGCTGCACCCTGACTCACCCCTGCATCAGCCAAGACGGTTCCCCAGGGATCAATCACCATGGCATGTCCATGGCTTTGTCTACGGCTGTAATGACGACCTGTCTGGGCAGGTGCAAGCACATAGGAGGTGTTCTCGATGGCCCTGGCCTGAAGTAAGACCTGCCAGTGATCTTTTCCAGTGAAAGCCGTGAAGGCTGCTGGAATCATCAATAACTCGGCGCCAGCACCGACGAGATGGCGATAGAGCTCAGGGAAGCGCACGTCGTAGCAGATGGATAGTCCCACTCGACATAGTCCTGGCACATCCACGACCGGGGGTAGTTCACGACCAGACGTAGTCGTGGCCGACTCCTGATAGGTGTTGCCTTCAGGTAGATCCACATCGAATAGATGAATCTTGTCGTATCTCGCTAGCAGCTGACCATCACGACCGACCAATTCGGCTCTGTTGACAGTGTGATTGCTATCTCCTGCAGGTACAGGGAAGCCCCCGCCCAGAAGCACCACCTGGTAGCGCCTTGCCATGGTGACCAGAAAGCGGCTGCATTGCTGAGCTAAGTCTTGTGCCAGCTCTAGCCGTCGCTCGTCATCACCCATAAAGGCAAAATTTTCAGGTAATCCCACCAATTCCGCACCACGGCGGGCAGCCAGTTCGATCTGCTCCTCGGCAGCAGCAAAATTGAGCTCTGGCTCCGAGGTGCTCGTCAGCTGCAAAGCGGCTGCCAGAAAGTCGGTCACAGGGTTGAAACAGAGAGCGAGACTTTAGATCGCAGTGTGGTTTCAAGAGGCACAAAGGACTCCGGGTTTGACCTGAACAGGAACCACAGAAAGCCGATCCAATTCAGCACAACATCTGAAATCTGCATCGTGATCGCCAAGCCCAATTAAGCGTTGCCCATGGCTGGCTTGACGAAGACAGGCTTCTGGATCGTGCTTCCATTGCTGCCAAAGGGCTAGTGCAGCAGTGAGTTCGTCGTTCACGACACAAGCCTCATCAGCGGCAGCATCCAATAGCAAATCGGCTAATGCTCCGGCCGCCAAAGAATCCTCCAGGGAGTAGGCCCCTTCCCAGCCACTACCAACAATCCAAAGTTGCTCAGGTGGATCCATCAACAAGTGGTCTGCAACAGCTCTGCGGTTTGGTAGTGCCAAAGTGAATAAACGCTGAACCCCACGCACTCGCTGCAAAGAGCGCGTGCCGTTAGTCGTGCTCATAAATAGTCTTTTGCCAGCCACTTGCTCGGGCACCACAGCGACGGGGGAATTCCCCAGATCAAATCCCTCAATGCGCTGTCCGCCTCGCTCACCAAGCATCAAACGGAAAGACTCCGGCCATTGAGCCGCGCTCTGCCTCAGTTGGTCCAAATCAGCAAAGGTTTCAACAGCTTCGGCACCGTTGTTTAAAGCCCAGGCGATGGTGGTGGTGGCTCTGAGAACGTCGATGACGACAGCAGCATCAGGCTCAGCCCCCTGAGGCACATCCGCGGCCACATGGAAATAAGCGAGCTGCATAGCCTCGATAGGGAACGACGTGCGCCACAGTAACTAGATCATTTTGCTGGCTGTCTTACCAACCATGCCCCTGCTTCGTCCCGGACCTGCGTCCCAAGACATGCGGGACTTCCTAGCCCTACTTGAGCAACGTGGCCAACTAAGGCGGATCAGTGCCCCCGTAGATCCAGATTTAGAACTCGCCGCGATTACTGATCGGGTGCTGGGCTTGGGTGGGCCGGCCCTGTTGTTCGAAAACGTGATTGGTTCATCGATGCCAGTGGCAGTGAATCTGATGGGCACCTTGGAGCGAGTGGTGTGGAGCATGGGTATGGACAACGCTCAGCAACTTGAGGATCTGGGAACTCGTCTGGCTCTGCTGCAGCAACCAAGGCCGCCAAAGGGTCTGCAAGAAACCAGACAGTTTGCAAGTGTGTTTTGGGATCTGATCAAAGCGCGACCAGACCTGGATCTCACACCTCCCTGCCATCAGCAGGTGCTGCGTGGAGATGCGTTGAATCTCGACAACCTGCCTTTGATCCGTCCCTGGCCAGGCGATGCCAGTGGTGTGATCACCCTCGGTCTTGTGATTACCAAAGACCCGGAGACGGGAGTGCCGAATGTGGGGGTCTATCGCCTACAACGCCAATCGCCAAAGACTATGACGGTGCATTGGCTGAGCGTTCGCGGCGGAGCCAGGCACCTACGCAAAGCTGCTGCCATGGGCCAGAAGCTTGAGGTAGCCATTGCTATTGGTGTACACCCTCTGCTGATCATGGCCGCAGCAACTCCGATTCCTGTGCAACTCAGTGAATGGCTTTTTGCTGGTCTTTATGCAGGAGAGGGTGTACGTCTCACTGGCTGCAAAACACTGGATCTGAAAGTCCCTAGCCACAGCGAAGTGGTGTTGGAAGGAACCATTACGCCAGGTGAGGAATTAGAGGATGGTCCATTTGGTGACCATATGGGCTTCTACGGAGGAGTGGAGTCCTCACCATTGGTGCGCTTCCACTGCGTAACTCAACGCCGCAATCCGATTTTCCTCACGACGTTTAGCGGCCGCCCCCCCAAGGAAGAAGCGATGCTCGCCATCGCCTTGAACCGCATCTACACGCCTATCTTGCGTCAACAGGTGCCGGAGATTGTTGACTTCTTTCTACCGATGGAGGCCCTCAGTTACAAGCTGGCGGTGATTGCAATCGATAAGTCTTATCCAGGACAAGCCAAGCGTGCCGCGATGGCTTTCTGGAGCGCATTGCCCCAATTCACCTATACAAAATTCGTTGTCGTGGTAGATGCAAACATCAACGTGAGAGATCCACGCCAAGTGGTATGGGCTATCGCTGCACAGGTGGATCCGCAAAGGGATCTCTTTGTACTTGAGAACACCCCTTTCGATAGCCTTGATTTCGCTAGCGAACATCTAGGGCTTGGAGGCAGGATGGCCATCGATGCCACCACTAAGATTGGCCCAGAGAAGCGCCATGAATGGGGCGAGCCACTCAGCAGGGATGCAGATCTAGAAAGCAGGGTGGATGCTCGATGGCAGGAGTTGGGGCTGGAGGATTTGGGCAGCGAAGAACCTGATCCAACTTTGTTTGGCTATGTTTTGGATGAACTCGTAAAATCTAGAGACGTTTTTAGATGATCAGAATAAATTTTTAACTCATGTAAGAGAACAATGATCAAGCCGAAACACGAAGTAAAGTTGTAATGATTAGTTTTCATTTAAGGTATGAGAACTTTTTGCGCATGCCTATTCCACAAAGCTGGAATGTAAGATCTTAGGCTAAATCCAATTGATTATCGATGTAATAAAGTTGTCTTGGATGGGATCATGATGGCAAGTCACTTTTGGCTTTGGGACATCTGTTTAAATTGATAATCCGTGGGACCCGAGAATGGCGCTATATTACTAAAGAAACTTATTAACTAAATCCGTAATCTTAACGAGTTTCTCTAAAATACATTATAATTGGCTTGACCCGAGAAGTTTATGGAATTTAATTTTTTCTTGATTGCGGAAGAGAAATTGATTGAGTGGGTTTTAAGTAATGCCACTGTTGTTTCTGCCAAGCAATCCCTAACGCTGATTCGCGAAGGTGATTATTGTAAGGAGTTTTATATTTTGCGTCATGGTAATTTATTTGTAACTACTTCCAGGCGCAGTGAAGATGATGTTTTGCTTGCCAAGCTTTCTGAAGGCGCACTGGTTGGTGAGATGTCATTTCTTGAGTCACGTCCGCCTGTTGCGACTGTAGTGGCCGAAGCAGGGAGTGAGATCCTTGCCGTCAACAAGGACACCCTAAGTTCTGCGATCAAGAATGATTCTTCACTTGGGCGTGCTCTTTATCACTTGTTGGCGCAAAAGCTCTCGCAACAGATACAGCAGCAGAATTCAATGGTTCATAAGTTCTCGGGAAATGTTGTTGAACCTTTACGCAAGGTATTAACGCTGTTTAGTGATCTTTCGGAATCTGATGTTATTTGGATTTCAAGTAAAGGGCAATTGTATCGCCTTAGGCCGGACCAGGCATTAATCCGACAGGGAGACACTCTTTCAGAAATTTTTCTGATTCTCGCCGGTGATGCAAGTGTAAGTGTTCAGATTGATGATAAGGAGAAAATTGTCGGCAGTTCAACCCGAGGTGAATTACTTGGAGAGATGTCGATGGTCAATAGTCAATACAATCTCACCACGGCTACGGTACGTGCGGCCACTGGTATGGAAACCATTGGTATAGATAAAGCTGCTCTTAAAGATATGATTCAATCAAATACTGGATTTGGCATGCGCTTTTATAGAGGGATGTCCCGTATGCTTTCCCAACGTGGTCGAGATCAGCTGGCCAGTATGGGCTTGGCTTATCGTAGTCAAGAAAAGGAAACAGATGGGAAGGTAAGTAGTTCTGATGATTCCATTGACTTTGACATGCTTTCTGGTATCACAACAGCTGGATCCCGCTTTGACTGGCTTTGTAAGCAATTTCAGAACAAAACTGCTAGTAACCTTCAATAGTTGATTGCTAATGTCACCTCCATCTTTGAATGTTGGCCAATACATTTCGTGGCCAACAAAGGCCTGTTACCTTCGCCAAGGTGAGTTGGCTGTGGTTGCCGAGACAATAGGCAAGGAAGGGATCTTGTTGCAGAGACGTGGTCTACTAAGTTTCAAAGCAGGAGATACAATCCCAGTTCTTTCCTTGAAGCAAACTAGTCTTAAGTTGCAACTCAAGGCTGTTACAACATGCATCTTGGAGGAGATTGATCCAATCAATCTAGAGGCTAATATAGATAAAATTTGGCATATCATCATATATCGTTTGATTCAGCAAAATTTAGATATTAAGACTCAGCAGATAACTGCAAAATCGCAGACTCTAGATAAGCCATCAGAGAATGATTTTTTGTGGTTTGTAAATAATTTAATGTCGGCACATTTGGATCAAAATAAGGAGAAGATACAGCAATCTAATCTCATTGATGATCGCTCAGAGCGGCGACTTTTTCTGTCCTTTGAAGAAGGGAGCTCAACTGAAACTAACTCTGAAGGTCAGCTAGATAGTATTAGTATTATTCATCATCAAAATGATGCACTTCTTTCTGGCCTTGAACTTATCGCCAAACGCTTAAATCGTAGTCTTAAGTATTCAAGTTACGAGCCAAAGGATTCACGCCAAAGATTGATTAGTATTTTGGATCGAAGTGGTTTTATTCATCGAGAAATCCTTTTGAATGAGATGTCACTAGACAAGGATTGTGGCCATTTGATTGGATTTCAGGATGACAATGATCAATCTCCGATAGTGCTTCTTGCTGAGAGCTCTGGTTATCAAGTTTGGCAACCGGCAGTAATGCAGAAACCGCTCCCGATAAAGGAATGTAATCATATACTGAACCAGTTAAATCCTCGTATGATTAATGTCTTTCCAGGATTTATAGAAGAGGATCTTACGACAGTCGGCTTGTTGAAGTTTGCCTATGGAAAGCCTCAACAAACTGAGAAATTCATTATCGGTGGATTATTAACTGGCCTTGCTATTGGCTTTTTATTGTCAATTGGAAAGGATGTTGGGGCAGCAAGGTGGATCTTTGGAATGGGAGCAACTGGATTGTTTATGGGTGGAACACTTGGTGTTCTAAGTGGCGGATTTCGTACAGCTACTGCAGTTGTTTTAGCTTCTACTCTATTAGGCTTGCTAACACCAACTTTTAACACAATAGGTGTTAATCAGGCACTTCCAGATAAAGATTTTGGTCTACTTTTACAGATATCAGGTATTTTAAGTGTCGCTGGTTTGACTAGGGTAACCTTTGAATGGACGAAATCTCGTTCATTACAGATTGCGCAGCAACGTGGCGCGGTGCGATCACAATTTGCAGCCATGAATCGGATGTTGTCATTATCTACTGATTTCTTTCGCAAATATACTTTTGGAGATATCCAACTACGGTTTTCTGCGCTCGAGCAACTGCGAAATGAAATTCAGACCCTACTTGAGGGGGGGCTACTTAGAACCACACTTACCAGTATATACATCCTCTTTATGTTGAGGATTAGTGTTAAATTGACAGTTTTGGCAATTGTTGTAGCCTTAATGTTGATGATACCAACAGCAATTGTAGGGTTACAGTCTAGAGAACTTGCTCGCAAGCAACAAATAGTTGCAGGTGCTGCACAAACTCGCAATTTGGAACTGATTAGTTCTGTTTCAAAACTAAGGATGGCTGGAGCTGAATCGGCTGCAGCTCATTGGTGGGGTGAAAGTTTTAGGCGTATTACCACACTTGAGCAGCTAAGAGATGCTAAGGACGCAATCTCAACATTGCTACAGACGATTATACCTAACCTTGGCAACTTATTGTTATATATAGTAATTACTAAGTTGGCTTCAGAGGCTCTGCAGAATCCCAACATTAGTAGTCCAAATATTGGACAGTTACTTGGTTTTTTCTCAGCCTTTGGAACTTTTATTGGTTCAATGGCGAGCCTGGCTAGTTTGTTTGTTGGTGCTTTTGATATGCCTATTATTTATGAACGTGCCCGTCCAATCCTAGAAGCAAAGCCAGAAGCACTTGATGATCTTGTAGATCCAGGTTTATTGAACGGAGCTGTTTCACTTGACCGGGTTAGTTATCGTTATGAAAGTAATCAGCCTCTTATTCTTGATCAAGTAAGCATCACAGCCAATCCTGGAGAATTTATTGCCCTAGTTGGGCCTTCAGGTTCTGGGAAGAGTACGATTGTACGAATGCTGCTTGGCTTTGGTGATCCTGAGGAAGGGACGGTACGTTTTGATGGTCAACCTTTGAGAGGTCTACGTAAGGATCGGATTAGGGAGCAGATTGGAACCGTAATGCAGAATTCCAGTATCATGGCTGGCAGCTTGTTCGAGTGCATTGCTGGTGGAAGTTTGATTTCACAAGAGCAAGCCTGGAAAGCTGCAGAGCAGGTCGCTATGGCAGATGACATTCGTGAGATGCCCATGGGTATGCAAACTGTTTTACCTGAAGGTGGGGGAACACTGTCAGGAGGGCAAAGACAACGATTATGTATTGCTAGGGCTTTAGTGAGAAATCCCAAGATTCTTATTTTCGATGAAGCGACAAGCGCATTGGACAATCGTACTCAGATGATGGTTACTGAAAGCTTGCAAGCGATGTCAATTACTAGAGTTGCAGTGGCTCATCGGCTGAGTACAATACGTAATGCTGATCGAATTTTTGTTTTGCAGGATGGTCAAATCAAGCAGATAGGTAGCTTTGATCAACTTATTTCTAAAGAAGGCCTTTTTGCTGAGCTAATGAAAAGACAAGTGACATAGCATGCAGTTCAATTAATCCACTCTGTTCCTTGCAAAAGTGTAATGTCAATCTTCCGAAAACAAGCACTTGATGCCCTCAATACTCCTGAACAACTTGACCAGCCTATGCAGCTCTTGAGACCTGGCCAATGGGCATTATTATTCGGTCTGATGAGTTTCGGTGGATATATTGTGATATGGTCGATATTTGGTCGTCTACCTATACGTATCCAAGGTAATGGAGTGTTAACAACTCCAAATACCATTCATTTAATTCAATCAGAAATATCAGGTAGAATAAAAAGTATGCCTTTTGATATAGGTACGTGCATAAAGAAAGGAGAGACTTTGGCGTTGATCGATCCTGTTGATTTGAAATTAGAACAGAAAAAAGCTGAGGATCAGCTTGCCCAACTAATTAATGATGATCGTGGTGAGGAGATTTATGCTCAAAAACGTTTTAAACTTCTAGAGAGAGAGTTGAAACGTGTCACTCAGTATGCCCGTAGTGGTGCTATAAGTGCTGATGATTTTGATAGACGTGAGCAAAAGACTAGAAACTTAGAAGCCCAGATTTTCGCTGAAGATAATCGACGCAATCAAGGCATCAAGCAACAACAGTTGACTTTATTTAAGATTAAAGAAAAAATTAGTCAAATGGCTGCAGTCAAAGCTCTTCATAATGGTTGTATTGTTGGCCGCCAAGTTCAAACTGGTCAATATATTCAGCCGGCCACAATACTATTTGAATTAAATGTTATTGAAGGCAATGATGATCTGATTAGTTTAGGATTCTTTGCTGCTAAAGATGGCAAAAGGCTAAAGTTGGGCCAGCCTGTAAGAGTTACACCGACAACGACTAAACAGCAACGTCATGGTGGTATACAGGGCGTGATTACAGAAATTAGCCCTTTGCCCATAAGCCAAGCTGCCTTGAAACTGAGACTTGGTAATGAAGCGACAGTGAATAGTATCAACCCAAATAATGCGCCACTCATAGAGGTTACTACTTCACTTAAGCTAAGCAAGAATACTCTTAGTGGCTATGATTGGGGTGGAGGGTCTGGACCAGATCTTTTGCTTACTCCAGGTACAAATACTAATATTAGTGTTGTTGTAGAACAACGCCCTCCAATAAGTTATGTCATTCCGTTGCTCAGAGACCTGAGCGGCATCTATTGATCCTTAAGAAGAAAAAGTTATGACGCTATTCAGTGAAATAAAACAGATCTGGCTAACACAAGTTGCAAAGTACGACGGCAGCTGGGTACGCACCCCAACAGTTCTTCAAATGGAAAATACAGAATGCGGAGCTGCCTCATTGAGCATCATCCTACAGCATTTTGGAAAGTATGTTCCCTTGACTCAATTACGTGAATTGTGTGGCGTGTCTAGAGATGGAAGTGACGCAGCAAATCTTATTTTGGCAGCTGAATCTCTTTCCCTAAATGGTAAAGGATTTAAGAAGGGATTGGTTCAACTCCAGAAAGTTAAGCTGCCTGTAATTCTCTTTTGGGAATTTAATCATTTTCTGATTCTTGAAGGATTTGTAGGCGACAAAGTTATGCTTAACGACCCTGCTGTTGGTCCACGCTCAGTAACGAAGGATGAATTTGAAACAAGTTATACCGGTATTGTATTAACTCTAGACCCTACTCCAGAATTCAAGAAAGGTGGTAAGGCTCCTTCGGTTTGGCCAATTGTTTTCCGTAGGATGTCAACAGAAAGATTTACTCTGTTATTTACTTTATTGACTGGTCTTGTATTAGTTCTTCCTCAGCTAGTAATGCCGATTTACGCGCAAATATATATGGACGAGGTAATTGGCAACCAACTACAACAATGGCTTAAGCCAATGCTTTGGGCATTTGCTTTTACGATCATATTTCAAGCCATTGTGCAACAACTTCAGTTGATGAGTACCATTGCTCTCGAAAAGCGACTGACTCGACGTTTTGCAGCACAGTTTGAACGGCATGTTTTATCCCTTCCGGAACGTTTTTTCTCACAGCGCTACTCTGGAGACATTGCACTTAGGATGCAATATAATAACGAAATCTCTGATTTTATTGCTAGCAGGTTAATCCCATTGGCAACTGGTTCGACACTGCTAGTTTTCTATTTGATACTTACTTTTCTCTATAGCCCAATCCTGGGTTCAATTGTAATCACCACTACTACTATTAATGCGATAGTTGTCAGCCTCAACTTGCGATATCTTGAAGATGCTAGCTTGCAAATTAGCAAGGATACCGCTAAGACAGGTTCTGTTGTTGTAGGTGCAGTAAGAGAAATAGAATCGATTAAGTCAGCCGCACTAGAAAATGATATTTTTAAAAGATATAGCGGCTATCAAACACGCTTGCTAAATTTTGGACAGGAAGTAAGCATGCGCAATGCACGCATGGCATTAGTGCCAAGCATGCTGACAACAATTAATGAGGTTTTGATTCTATCTGTTGGGTTCTTACTAGTTATAAAAGGAGAGTTGACAATTGGAATGTTGCTTGCCGCGCAAACAATAGCAATGAGCCTCAAGGGTGAGATCGAAAGTGTTATTAATTTTGTCCGAGAACTGCCTAATTTCTCTGCAAGTGTACTTCGCCTTGAAGATGTCTTAGAACAGCCTGTAGACCCAATACTTAATTCTAATCAAACTCTTACTTCTTTCCCCGATGAACGTAGTCGTCTTTCTGGTGAAATAGAGATTCGTTCACTGAGTTTTGGATATGTTCCAGTTAAAGAGCCACTTATCAATAGTTTAAATGTGTCTATCAAGCCGGGTCAAAGGATTGCTTTTGTGGGTGGTAGTGGTTCTGGTAAGAGTACAGTCGCCCGATTGATTGCTGGCCTATATCAGCCTACAAGTGGCGAGATTCTATATGATGGAATACCTTTAACTGAAATACCGAGAAAAATAGCAGTGGCTTCACTGGGAATGGTGCAGCAGGATATCGCACTTTATGGCTGCAGTGTTAGGGATAACCTCACTCTTTGGAACCAACTGATTTCAGATGCGACACTACAAAAGGCCTGTAAGGATGCACAGATTTTGCAGACAATTTTGCAGTTATCAGATGGATTTGAAACAAAACTCACCGAAGGTGGGCGCAATCTTTCAGGAGGTCAGAGACAACGTCTTGAGATAGCCAGGGTATTAGTTCAAGATCCAGCAATCCTAATTCTTGATGAGGCGACTTCAGCTTTAGATGCTGAAACCGAACGTTTAGTGGATGAGGCATTTCGGCGTAGGGGTTGCACCCAAATTATCGTTGCACATCGATTGAGTACAATTAGAGATGCTGACGAGATTATAGTTTTAGATAAAGGAGAAGTCGTTCAACGCGGTACCCATAGTCAGATGGCTGCTATACCGGGTAGCCCTTATGCCTCTCTGCTTAATGAGGTTGCAGAGAGTACTTGATAAGACAGATCTCATGATAGGTAAAAGTATCTTATCCTGACTTGAAGACTATTAAATGCAAGCATTCACTTTAAATCCTTCAGGAGTCTTAATTAATCTCTTCACTAGATCAAAAAATATCTTTAATCATAGTTTATGAGATGTCTCTTCGCTCTTCGTTCTAAGTCTAATTATTCTTAGGAACATTAACTCCTTTTTTTCTGGCTCTTTCTAGTTTCTAGTTTGTAGCAAGATGATAATTCCACTCATATCATAAGCAATCGAATAGCAGCCATTTCCCTCAGTCAAGCCTGTAACATGTACCAGCTCTCCAGCATCCTTTTCTGCAATCGAGTATTCCTATACTTTTTCAAATGGTTGATCGAGTTTATGCAATGTGAGGTATCTTAGCAGTGCAATACGCTCATGTGGGATTGACCTCGATGTGATTAATTCTTCTAGTTCATAAGCCCGTTGTAGGGCATACTTGCAGACAGTTAGCTGATCTTGCGTATTCACTTCTCTTAAATATGTATGAACCCTACCATTTTTTTCTGTTGTCGAATCCATATTTAGTCCGAGTCCTATTCGGAAAAGATCTGCAGAAAATATCTTTAGTGCTTTGAGCATTCCTAGAGCATCAGCAATCAGCTCATCATAAAGGTTGAGTCGCATTTCACCTACCAATCGTTTAGTGGCCAAATGTGTAAGTTCATGCTCAAGTCGCCAATGTTGGGATAATTCAATCCATTTCTCATTAGTTGGATTTCCTGGTATTAGTCTTGCTGGTAATGAGCTATAAGGAGATCGATGTAATATGATGAGTTTTGCTCTTAGTAGATTGTTTACTTTTCGGATCAAGCCCCAGTGAATTAAGCCACTGATGGCCTGAGCATGTACAGACGGCTGAATTGTATTTAGTTCGCAGCGATAAGCTAGGCAGCGCACCACACTCAGAAAGTCATCACGGTGTTCGATTTCTATTACGGGTAATGTTCCGCATGGGTGCTTCGCTAGTCGAATTGAAAATCCACTTGGATCTCTAAGTTCAAGAATCGCATCTTGCTTGGATTGATTATATGACTCTCCTTTAAGTACTAAACGCTTGTAGGTTTCAGATTTACTTGCTTCTTTTTGTGGTTTAATCCATAGTTGTGGTAGATACTTACGTATACCCTCAAAATGCTTGTTTGGGGGAGTTTCTTTTATCCATTCGCTCCACCAGCTTAGATCTGTTTGTTCTTCAAGTGGTAGCTCAGGCCATTTATTGTCAGCACCAATAAAACCCCTGCAATATTCCTCTAGTGTAATATTTATTTTGTCAGTCATAAGGCATTGTTAGGGCTCATTTGACATTTCCTCCTGAGCAAAACGGCAATTCTCTGACAATCTAATATTGTAGATGTCTTAATCTTTGACGGTACGCTATCTCTACACTTTCTGTTAACTTAACGTTGCATTTAGGTCATGACTAGTTGAGGCTTTGCTAGAGCTTGTAGATAATTGCCCATTAATTCTCCGACATGAAGCTTTATTCAGAGTAATTTTTTGATCTTAGTATGTTGTTTTTTACCCGTTAGATTTGGAGAATTATTTCGCAAGTTTGATGCCAATATTTCGTAACTTTATTTAAAAATCACAGATCTGATTCTGGCTTTCCTCAAGTTGAACCGTATCAGATATTTATCTTCTTTAGCCGTCAATCTTGTTTGGACTATGATTTGGCGAATATGTAATTCATTAATGTTTGCCTTGGCTATTATTTGTAGAGGTAATATTGACTGTAGGCGGTACACGGTTGCTGATTGGTATGTAACTTCTGTTTTGTCTTTGCAAGTCAGCCTGAGCAGACTGCTGGGCAATGCCTTTGCTTAATGAGGCGCTTTGTGAGTGTTGTTATTGTTCCACTTGGCCATTGCTGGGGCTTTACTTAACTCCGCTTGTATATACTAATTGTAATTTCCAATAATTTGATAACCGTCACTTTCTATTCTCTGGAAAAATATTGACGCCTTAGTTAACACCCTGTTTTTCTTGGGCTGACTATCTTGTCTGCAAGTAGTGTGGCTTCCAAGTTTGTTTTTGAGGATTGGCTGATCATTCAGAAGCCATAATAGGCTGTTGAATGATGGGCTAAGGGGTAATTAATGGTCGATACTTGTAATTATTTTCTTAACAGCCTTGGCTTGGTGTTTCACTCTAACTGATGATTTCTTTGGCCATCCACGTATCTATATCATTGTGATATGCAGGTCTCGATATTTTTTACATCGAGACCTGAAGTTTTAACTCGCTCTCGCTATGGGGGTGGGTGGGTGGTTTAGCGCCACCGTCGCCTTAATTACCGCCCATTGGTGGGGCCCCTGGAGGTGGAGTGCCTGGATCACCGCCTGGAGGCGGCATGCCTTGATCACCTTGAGGTGGCATGTTTGGATCACCTGGAGGCGGCATGTTTGGAGCGTCGCCCATTGGCCCGCCCATTGGTGGGGCCCCTGGAGGTGGAGTGCCTGGATCACCGCCTGGAGGTGGCATACCTGGATCACCGCCTGGAGGTGGCATACCTGGATCACCGCCTGGAGGTGGCATGTTTGGAGCGTCGCCCATTGGCCCGCCCATTGGTGGGGCCCCTGGAGGTGGAGTGCCTGGATCACCGCCTGGAGGTGGCATGCCTGGATCACCGCCTGGAGGTGGCATACCTGGATCACCGCCTGGAGGTGGCATGCCCATATCACCACCTGGAGGCGGCATGCCTGGATCACCGCCTGGAGGTGGCATACCTGGATCACCGCCTGGAGGTGGCATACCTGGATCACCGCCTGGAGGCGGCATGCCCATATCACCACCTGGAGGCGGCATGCCTGGATCACCGCCTGGAGGTGGCATACCTGGATCACCGCCTGGAGGCGGCATGCCCATATCACCGCCTGGAGGCGGCATGCCCATATCACCGCCTGGAGGCGGCATGCCTGGATCACCACCTGGAGGCGGCATGCCTGGATCACCGCCTGGAGGTGGCATACCTGGATCACCGCCTGGAGGTGGCATACCCATATCACCACCTGGAGGCGGCATACCCATATCACCACCTGGAGGCGGCATGCCCATATCACCACCTGGAGGTGGCATGCCTGGATCACCGCCTGGAGGTGGCATACCTGGATCACCGCCTGGAGGCGGCATGCCCATATCACCACCTGGAGGCGGCATGCCTGGATCACCGCCCATTGGTGGGGCACCTGGAGGTGGCATACCTGGATCACCGCCTGGAGGCGGCATGCCAGCATCGCCACCGGTTGCGCCGCCATAATCAAAGCCAACCATGCCTTGACCTGGCATTGGTGGCAGAGGTTGCTCTCCTGGGGCGTACTGACTAGGAGGCATCCCTCCGCCTGGCCTACCGGCTGGAGGTGGCACTCCTGCTCCACCAGTGCCACCAGCGACTGCTTTTAATTCGTCTAGGGATAGCTCATCAGAGCTTTCCGTTGAAGCCTTTTTGTCGGACATGCGTTTATTCAAAGGGCTTAACTTTTATTCCTAGGTCGTTATTGAGCTTTCGTCAGCCAATTTGAGCATATTCACTTAGCTGCTGGCCATTTGATTTTTCATCTCAGCTTTGCTTCTTGGTTGTCACTTGGGGAAAAAACCTCAAATCTTCGTTCGATGCGTAAAAAAACTCAATGTGCCCCGATAAAATCCTACTGATTCGGGCCACACCCATTGAGCCTTACTAGTAGTGCCTCATCGAGACGTGAGCTTCGAGCAGGTGGTGTGCTTTCTGGAACGGTGCGAGTCCCTGGTGATAAATCGATTTCCCATCGAGCGCTTTTGTTTGGAGCCATCTCAGAAGGGGGCACCACTATTGAGGGCCTTTTGCCTGCCGAAGATCCCATGAGTACCGCCGCCTGTCTGCGAGCGATGGGAGCCACGATCAGCCCGATTCATGCAGGGCAAATAGTTCGAGTTGAAGGCGTTGGTCTCGATGGACTTCAAGAACCACAAGATGTACTTGACTGCGGCAACTCCGGCACAACAATTCGGCTTATGTTAGGGCTGTTGGCAGCATGCAAGGGCCGCCATTTCGTGCTTAGCGGTGATGCCTCTTTGCGCCGTAGGCCGATGAATCGGGTTGGCCAGCCATTAACAATGATGGGAGCCAAAATCAAAGGAAGATCCAACGGCGATTTCGCACCACTTGCCGTGAGCGGTCAGAAACTTCGTGGTGGTGTTATCGGTACACCTGTTGCAAGCGCCCAGGTGAAGTCAGCCCTGCTGCTGGCAGCCCTTACAGCCGATGGGGCAACGACTGTGATCGAACCAGCCCATTCGAGAGACCACAGCGAACGCATGTTGCGGGCATTCGGCGCTGATCTCGAAGTGGGAGGAGAGATGGGTCGCCATATCAGAGTGAGCCCAGGACAAAAGCTTTATGGGCAAAATATTGTCGTGCCAGGTGATATCAGTTCCGCTGCCTTTTGGCTTGTCGCAGGCGCGCTAGTGCCTGGAGCTGAGCTCGTGGTGGAAAACGTTGGTTTAAACCCCACCCGTACCGGGATTCTGGAAGTGTTGCAGCAAATGGAAGCTCGCATTGAGGTGCTCAACCGCCATGAAGTCGCCGGTGAGCCCGTTGGAGACCTACGGGTGAGGCAAGGACCGTTAAAGCCTTTCAGCATCAATGGGAACATCATTCCTCGCCTGGTCGACGAGGTGCCGATCCTGGCAGTGGCTGCTTGTTTCTGTGATGGCGAAAGCAAAATTACTGACGCCAGTGAACTGCGCGTCAAGGAAACCGATCGGCTCGCTGTGATGACCAGGCAGCTCATGGCTATGGGAGCAGATATCGATGAACATGCCGATGGGCTCACCATCCGCGGGGGAAGGAAACTAAGAGGCACAGACCTCGATAGTGAAACGGATCATCGTGTCGCCATGAGTCTGGCGGTGGCTGCGTTGCTGGCGGAGGGCAATTCTCGCTTGACGGGTAGCGAAGCTGCGGCTGTGTCCTACCCCAACTTCTGGGATGACCTTGAGCGGCTGCATCGCTAATGCCGGCCACTCTCGCCCTTTGGGGGCACTGAATGTTTTCCCAACGGCGGATGGTAGCTTTAGCCTGCATAGTGAGTACTTCGACGAAGCGTTCCACAACTCCGCCGGAGCGCTGAATGAAGCATGCGCGAAATTCGCACAACCGGCAGAGTTGACGCGCTTTAGTGGCGGACAAACTCTTCGGATCCTCGACGTATGCATGGGTCTTGGCTACAACACTGCGGCTGTGCTGGATGCCATGCCAACTCCAGCACCGAATGTGCTGTGGTGGGGTCTAGAGATTGACAGGCGACCACTGGAACTCGCTTTGGCGCAGACGGGGTTCTGTAGTGCCTGGTCAGCATCGGTCCACCAGAAACTTATTTTAATCCGAGATTGTGATGGTTGGGATCAGCCAGAGAGCAGGGGAACAATGTTGTGGGGTGATGCACGCCAAACGCTTCGTCAGCTACCCCAAGATCAGCAGTTTGATTTGATTCTTCACGACGCCTTCTCTCCAGGTCGCTGCCCACAGCTATGGAGTGAAGAGTTTCTGCATGGCCTGGCCATACGATTAGCTCCAGGTGGGAGGCTCCTGACCTACAGCCGTGCAGCGGCCATACGTGCCAGCTTGCAGCGAGCAGGTCTGAAATTATTCTCGCTACTGCAAGTGCCCGGGGAGCGCGGAGGTTGGAGCAGTGGCACCATGGGGATGAAGCAGTTCAAGATCAGCGTTGGAGAGAAAGGGTCTGGTTGGCGGGCGCTTACTGCAATGGAACATGAACATCTACATACACGCGCAGCCGTTCCGTACCGCGATCCAACCGGAGAAGATCAGGCAGAAGTGATCCGGAGGCGGCGCAGCACTGAACAACAGCTCTGCGGATTAGAGGCGACCAATACCTGGCACCACCGTTGGACAGCCAAGCAAAGGCATGGTTGACTTTTGTCAGGAAGAAACGAGTGAAAAATTAGAATAGATAAGACTTGAAAGAGATTGTTTAGAGTCATTCTTGAATCCTTCCAACTCAACGCAAGTTCATTCTTTACAGCTGATTAATCCCAAAGGAGATGTTGTTGCAGCGTTTGATTTAATGGATCCTCTTTTACTGGGTGATTCATACCAATGATTGGCAGCTTGCTTTCACCTGAGATTGTTGATCATGATCTATAGGATTGCTTGAACAATGACTCATCAATATGACTCATCAATAAGGAGGCTTTTTATGTGGGATCATCGTGTGCTTCATTGCCAGCAAAGTGCCAGTGCTAGTGAAAGTAGAAACTTCTCTGGCGCTCTTCTGGCTGAATCATCACCGCTAGAAGCTGAGCTGATCCTGCTTAAATGCTGTTAACTGCAGTGAAGTTGTCGGAATTCAATTAGATTCCGGCCGATTCGCCATTCGCTCGATGCTTGCCGTCGCCATCTTGGCTGCTGGGAAGGGCACCCGCATGAAGAGCTGCCTGCCGAAAGTCTTGCAACCGCTCGCAGGTTCCACATTGGTTGAGCGGGTGTTGACCAGTTGCTCGGGCCTTCAACCTCAACGGCGCTTGTTGATTGTTGGCCACCAGGCGCAAGAGGTGCAACAGCAGCTCACTGATTGGCAAGGCTTGGAGTTTGTTGTTCAACAACCTCAGAACGGCACAGGTCATGCGGTGCAGCAAGTACTGCCCGTATTGGAGGGCTTTGATGGCGAGCTTTTGGTTCTCAATGGCGATGTTCCATTACTTCGACCAAGCACGATCGAACACTTGGTGAACGAACATCGCTCAAGTGGTGCCGACGTCACGCTGCTAACAGCCCGACTCGCAGATCCCACGGGCTATGGAAGGGTGTTTTCAGATCAACAAGGCCGCGTAAGCAGCATCGTTGAACATCGCGATTGTAGTGACGAACAGCGCCACAACAATCTCACTAACGCAGGCATCTACTGCTTCAATTGGAAGAAATTGGCCGCAGTACTACCCCAACTTTGTAGTGATAATGATCAAGGTGAGCTCTACCTCACCGACACTGTGGCCTTGCTACCTATTGCGATGCATGTAGAGGTGGCTGATCCCGATGAGGTGAATGGCATCAACGATCGTTGCCAACTTGCCAACTGTGAGGCGCTGCTTCAAGAACGGCTACGTAACCATTGGATGAAGGAAGGGGTCACTTTTACTGACCCTGCTAGCTGCACGCTTAGTGAAGACTGCAAGTTCGGTAGAGATGTGGTAATTGAACCCCAAACCCATTTGCGGGGCTGCTGCAACATTGGCGATGGCTGCCAGCTTGGCCCAGGAAGCTTGATTGAGAATGCCGAACTTGGCCATGGAGTCAGCGTTCTTCATTCCGTTGTATGTGATGCCAAAGTGGGAAATGAGGTGGCTATTGGCCCTTTCTCACACCTACGCCCTGGTGCAGGCATCGCTGATCAATGCCGTATCGGCAACTTTGTGGAGATTAAAAAAAGCCAAATTGGCGAGGGTTCAAAGGTGAATCACCTCAGTTATATCGGTGACGCACAACTTGGTCGCCATGTCAATGTCGGGGCCGGTACGATCACTGCAAATTACGACGGTGTGAGAAAACATCTCACCGTGGTTGGTGATAACAGCAAAACAGGGGCGAATTCCGTTTTGGTGGCGCCGATTGTTTTAGGGTCGGACGTGACAGTAGGAGCTGGCTCCACTCTCACTAAAGATGTTCCCAATGGTGCTCTCGCCCTTGGCCGCTCCAAACAACTGATTAAAAATGGTTGGCAGTGAAACGAGAGGATTAAGGCTTAGCCCTCTTAGAGCAATGGGATCAATTTCTCTAGAGCGACACCACGACTAGCCTTAAGCAGAACCACATCGCCGGCCTCTAGCCAAGCCTGCAATGGCTGAGCAGCCTGCTCTGGGTTGGCAACGACGGCCAAATGCGGCAAGGACCCTGCTGCTGTTGCCATGGCCTCAGCCTCAGCGCCTGCAGCAACGACGACGAGTCCATCTAAACCAACTTGTACCGCCCGTTCAGCAACTTGGCGATGCAAAGCCACGCTCTGGTCTCCTAGCTCCAGCATGGTTCCGAGGACTGCAAAGTGACGTCCCGGTTGAATTGCTAATAGTTCCAATGCTGCTTGCACGGCTTCCGGCGAAGCGTTGTAGGTCTCGTCTAGAACAGTGAAGTTGCCAACTTTTAGCCGTCGACTACGGCCACCAGGAACGTCTACTTTTAGATTGGATAGCGATTCCTTGCAGACATCTAATTCACGGGCAACTGCGAGTGCCAGCAGCAAATTGCAAGCGTTATGCATCCCTTCTAAAGGCAGGGTGTAGGCATTTCCTTCTAGCAATAGTTCACCCTTGGCCAGGTCAACGCAGCCAATGAGATCAGCCTTGGGTAGAGGTCTTCGATGCAGATCTGCAATCTCTGGTGGCTCTAATTGTTGATTGTCTTGAACTGCCACGCGGATCACCCGCCCCCGCCAGATCCGTTCAAGAGCATCTTCCAGGAGCGAATCCCCTGCTGGGATGACGATCACTCCTCTGGGTTTCAGGCAAGTGGTGATCTCACACTTGGCGGAAGCAATCGCCGCACGACTACCTAAACGACCGACGTGTGCATTGCCGATATTGGTGATCACAGCGACGTCTGGTTGGGTGCAACAGGAGAGACGCTCTATCTCCCCAATTCCACGCATCCCCATCTCCACCACAACTGCGCCATGATCTGAATGCGCCTGCAACAAGGTGAGCGGAACACCCACGTCGTTGTTGTTGTTGCCTGCACTTGCCAAGACCTCACCAAGGGGTGTGAGTGCAGAGCGGATCAACTCCCGAGTCGTGGTTTTTCCTGCTGAACCTGTGACGGCAACCACCGGTACATTCAACTGACGGCGATGCAGCAACCCCAGTTGCTGATAAGCCTCGAGAGTGTCTTCCACAATCCAATGGGGGAGACCCTCGGGCACTGGATGATGATCTTTGCGAGCCACCACAGCCGCCTGGGCCTCAAGCTTCAGAGCTTGAGCAAGAAAGGCATGGCCATTGAAATGCTCCCCCACCAACGGCACAAAGAAGCTGCCTTCGCTCAACTGACGACTGTCTGTGCAGATCGGACCAACAGCTTGGTCAAGATCTAGGTCAGACGCGTGAACATGCATCGGAGCACCCCAAAGCTCGACCAGCTGCCCCAGACGCAGTCTCATCAAGCCAAATCCTGGTCGAAAATGATCATGCCCACACCCACTCTTGCTGTCCTGGCAAGCAGTTGATCATCCTCGCTTTGAAGTTGAAGTTCGTCATAACTGAGCTGTTCAGCAAGAGCCTGCCAACGATCGGCAAGTTCACGCTGTCGAGATGAATTGAGGTTGTTCCAAGCTGGACTAAGTCTCAACACAAGATCATTGTCCAGGGGTCTTGGTTCGGCTGCAAGAAGCAATCCACTGGGGAGATCATTGTCTGCCAGCATCGTTAAGAGAGGCTCAAGCTGAAGAGGTACAGCTAAAGGCGTTGAAAGTTGTGTGGATTCCAGTTCAGAAGGCTCCGACAACGTTGCAACAGGTTCTGACTCCGCAGTGGAGGGGCTAGACATCACAGCCAATGCAGCTGAATTGCTGGGATACGTCTCTGCAGGATCTAGTTGTGCCACAGCTGCAGGTTGGTCAATCAGCAGACTGCTGAGGAACACTCCCAAGACCAGTACTGTTGCAAGTGTCAATGGCCAGAACATTGGTGCCATTGCAGAAGGCCAGAACCTTGGTGTGGAGAATTCGCCTTGCCGGTTGAGACGCCAGAGTTGCCTGAGTCGCAGACCAAGGTCTGCGAAGACATCACGAAATCCCTCTCTCAGGGATACCCAGGGATTGGTATAGGGGACTGGGAGTTGTCCCGTTTGCTTCTCTGGCCGGGGGGGCGACTTTCCCATGCTGATCAGGAGCCCTGACGACCAAGCGGCAGATTGAAAAGATTGGGGCGCAGCAATGGAGTCGTCTGCAAAAGAGCCGCTAAATCTGCAAAACCAACAACCAAGTTTAAACCTCTTTTTTTAATCATTCCCCTTCTTCTTGCGTCTGGTTCTTTTTTTCGCATTGCTGTCCTGGTTCTGACGGGAAGGATCTGAACCCTGGCCGAGAGAAAATTGCTCCACAACCGCCGCATCAGGAGACGGCTCCTTAAAGCCACAGACATCCCGATACATCTGCTCATAGTCGAGAGCGGAGCGATCCCAGCTGTAGCTTTGAGTCATTCCACGTTGCTGCAACTCACGCCAGCAATCACGATGACGGAACGCCTCCCAAGACCTCACTAATGCTGTATAGAAGTCAACAGGCTCAAATCGATCGAAGCAGAATCCAGTACCGGTTTGATGAATAGGGTCGTAGGAAGGCACCGTGTCGACAAGACCACCCACTTTGCGCACCACCGGCACGCTGCCGTAGCGCATGGCCAACAGCTGACTAATGCCACAGGGTTCGAAGCGACTCGGCATCAGAAATGCGTCACTGCCGCCGTAGATCAAACGTGCTAGGTCATCGTCGTAAGTGAGGAAAACCGAGAAGCGGCCAGGGTTCTCAATTGCCAATTGCCACAGGCCGGATTCCAAACCACGCTCACCAGTGCCCAGCACGACGATCTGGGAATCTGTGTAAGCAAGCAATCGCTCTGTCACCTGCAGCAGAAGATCAACCCCTTTCTGATCCACCAACCGACTCACCATCCCCAGTAGATAGGTGTCTGGATTGACCTCAAGCCCCATGCGCTGTTGAAGGGCCTGCTTGTTCACAGCACGACCTGAAAGGTCATCGGCATTGAAAGTGGCTGGCAAAGACTTGTCATTGGCAGGGTCCCAATCCTGCAGGTCAATGCCATTGAGGATCCCACGCAGTTTTCCAGAGATGTAGTTCAACAAGCCATCAAGGCTCTCCCCGTATTCAGATGTACAAATCTCTCTGGCATAGGTGGGGGAGACGGCATTCACCCGATCGGCATAAAGCAAGGCTGCCGCCATGGTGTGATCCCCTTGCATGTACCAGGGGCACCAAGTCATCCGATCAAGTTTCCAGCGCCAGGGGCCCTGATATTTGAGGTTGTGAATGGTAAAGACCGTGCTGATTTCAGGGTCCTGATGCATCCACACAGGAATCATCCCGGTATGCCAGTCGTGGCAATGCAGCACTTGCGGTTTCCAAACGTTCCAGGCAAATTCCGTTGTCGCGCTTGCGAAAAACGTAAAACGCCAATCTTCGTCTTCTCCGCCGTAGATCCTTTCAGGATCAAACACTGGATGCCCCACCAGATAAAGGGGCAAACCATTGCTGGGATGACTTGTCTCATAGATGGCGAACTCGTTGCCCATGGTCTGACCCCGCCAAATCGGATCAGTAGGGATATCCAGCAAGCTCCAGAGCTTGCCGTAACCAGGCATGATCAGACGCACATCATGATCAAGCTTGGCCAGAGCTGGGGGCAATGAGCCCACCACATCACCCATTCCACCGACCTTGACCATCGGCGCGCATTCCGCAGCAGCAAATAGCACGCGCATTTTCAAGTCAGTCGAGAGCCGCGAGACTCTAAATGTGCATCAGCTCAATCAGATCACGATCATGGGAGAACCTTGAGCGGTGTGCCGATTTTGACCAGCCGATAGAGGGATTGGATGTCCTCTTCAAACAGCCGAACACAACCATGGGAAACGGCTCGGCCAACAGTCCAGCGGTGGGGCGTTCCATGGAAGCCAGAGGTGACGCAGCCATCAATGGTTAGCCAACGATCACCATCGTGAGCGTCTCTACCGTTGCAATCTCGATAGAAGCCGATCCAGCGACTACCAAGGGGATTATTCGGCCCAGATCCGATTCGCTTTCCGCTCTGGGGATGCTCCCAAATGGGATGGGGAGTCTTGCTTAAAACTTGAAACTCACCTGTCGGAGTCTCCCAGCCAGGCATGCCAACCGCCACTGAGAAGCTTTTAATTAAGGAGCCATCTTCCAAAACAAGCAGCCGACGGCTACGCCGATCCAAGACCAGATGCCGCCCCTCACGTTCAATCACAGCGACGGGGAAGCTGGCGACGATTTGGGGAAGAGAGTCCTGAACAGCTGCATGAATCAGGGAGGGCAGCAGCGGCAGTGGAAGCGGTAGCAAGAACTCCTTCCCCAAAGCAAACGATGCGTCAATCATGACGCTGCCTAGAGCGGCTGGTTAGGGAAGCCAGCCTGAGCCTGAAAAATCTGGACGTCGTTTTTGTAGAAAAGCATTTCGCCCCTCCTGGGCTTCATCCGTTCGATAGAACAGATGGGTGGCCTGGCCGGCTAGCTCCTGAAGTCCTGTCAAGCCATCGGTTTCAGCATTGAATGCGGCCTTCAGGCAGCGGATGGCTGTGGGGCTGTGTTGCAACACCTCTCTTGCCCAACGCACTCCCTCTGCTTCAAGACCATCAAGAGGAACTATCTCGTTGATTAACCCCATTTTCAGTGCTTCTTCAGCTCCGTATTGACGACAGAGAAACCAGATTTCACGAGCCTTACGTTGCCCCACGACTCGGGCTAGGTAACCAGCACCAAAGCCACCATCAAAGCTGCCCACCTTGGGACCGGTTTGCCCAAACACGGCATTCTCTGCCGCCAGACTGAGATCACATAACAAGTGCAGTACTTGGCCGCCGCCGATCGCATAGCCAGCGACAAGTGCAATCACAACCTTTGGCAAGCTGCGAATGATGCGCTGTAGGTCGAGAACATTGAGGCGCGGCAAACCTTCCTCATCGAGGTAGCCACCGTCGCCGCGCACACTTTGGTCACCACCTGCACAAAAGGCATAGCCGCCATCATCAGCAGGTCCAACACCGGTGAACAAAACCACGCCTAAACGTTGGTCGTCTCGAATTCGGGTAAACGCATCACAGAGTTCCATCACCGTGCGTGGCCGGAAAGCATTGCGCTTGGCCGGACGATCAATCGCAACCCTGGCAATGCCTTCTGAACTGCGATCGAGCAGGACGTCTTGATATTCACCCCATGGTTCCCATTCGATCGTGGGCTTGCCAGGCAAAACCTGTCTTGGCCTCATATCAAACCGATTGGAATCCATAGCCATCGGGATCAAAGATCAATGTGGCCATTTTGGGAAATCGACTGCAGATGCATCACCAATCCCTCGCGAAGCTGTTGCCTCATCGATGAATCTTGACCCCGATGTGTGCATACACGTATCAAAACAGGTCCAGTCTGGAAGAGCCCCCACTCCAAGGCTGCTGGTAGGTCTTCGAGACAGGCCACCTGACGGTGAGGAATGTTATGAGCCGCTGCAAGGGCAAGAGGATCAACCGCCTGAGGCATGGCAAACAGCTGCTCAAATGCTTCGCTCGGAGCTGTCTTCACAAGCAGCTGCTCAAAGATGCCTCCGCCACCATTGTCGATCAACACCACCACCAAAGGCGGGCGCTGGGGATGAGCAAGCAACCAGCCATTGCTGTCATGTAGGAGAGCTAGATCGCCGCTGACAAGCAAAGTGGGCCCAAGGGCCATCGCTAAACCCATGCTTAAAGAAAGGGTGCCGTCGATACCAGACGCGCCTCGAAAACTGAAGCATCGTCTCGAAAATAAGCTCTTGTCGGCATAAGCCAGCCAGTCCCTCACAGGACTACTCGCTGCCAACATGATTGGTAGCTCAGCTGGCAGAAGACGGGATAACCAGCGCGCCAGGGCTGGTTCTGTGATGGCACCCTGCAGGGGTAACTGCTGATCTAGCCAGTCCTGCGCAAAACGATCGATGATCTGCCATTTTTTCAGTAGAGACTGGGTTGCCTGTTGAGAGGCGGCATCAGCATTGATCCAGCGATGGTGATGGTGTTGCCACCAGGTCGTCAATCCATGACTCCATTGCACTGACAAACCAAGGGGATCGAGACAACGGGAGTCTCCCTCTGTAATTAGGAGCTGACCGTCACCAAAGCTTTTCAACCATGCCTCAAGGCTCCGACTGGCTGACATTGGTCCTAGACGCAGCACTTGAAGCTGCTCATGAGAGCCTAAAAGCCCAGCAGCCAAAAGCAGCTCCCAGGAGCGGATTAGACCAGGTTGGTCTGAAGGCAGAGCCGATAGTGGATCGGCCAGCACGGGCCAGCCACTCAAGGCCTGCCACTCCCGCAAGGATTGCTGAAAAGCAAAGAGGTCTTTACTTAGGCCTCGCCAAGCACCAGCTATCACAACGCCGGGTCGGAAAGGATCCAATGCAAAGGGAGCCCGATCGGTAACCCCATCAGTCCCCTCAGCTGCCATTGCCAGATTTGTTGGCGTGATCGGAGCTGAACGTGGAATCTTGGGAGACCACCCCTTCCAGATCACCCTCTGCTCTTCTTCACTGAGATGTAGAGGCTCCTCAAAAGGCAGATTGAGATGAACAACGGCTCCTGAGGGGTGATGAGCTCGTTGCCAGGCCTCCTCTGCGAATGATTCCAGCGTTTCTCTACTGAAAAGATGCAACCCCTCTCTTGGGCCCTGCCCAATCCATCGACAGGCAGGACTCAAGAAAGTCTCCTGATTCACCGTTTGATTGGCACCGCAATCTTTGAGTCGATAGGGACGGTCAGCAGTGAGCAGCAACAGGGGCTGACAGGATCGATCAGCCTCCACCGCTGCAGGCAAAAGGTTGGCTACAGCGGTGCCCGAAGTGGTTACTACAGCTGCTGCAGTGCCAGTAGCAGTGCTAAACCCCAAAGCCAAGAAAGCAGCAGAGCGCTCATCAATGGCAGTGCTAAGCCGCAAGAGATTGGTACGTGCCATTCCTCCTGCAGCAAGTGCAAGGGGCCCCGAGCGGCTGCCGGGACAAAGCACGAGATGGCGCAGCCCCAAGGCATGAAATGCCTCGAGCAAGCTCAGGCAAACCAACAGATTGTTGTGAGCAAGAGACAGAGCTTGAGCCTTAGCCAATGCGATTCTCGGTCAATACCGACCGGCGAGGGCCGGCTTAATCAGTTTCGATGACCCCGACACCATCTCCTCCTCGAAAAGAAGCAAGCGGTAGCTGGCGCAGCTTGCTGCTCTGGTTGGTTCTGGCCTTGTTGATGCGCTGGCAGGTGGTGGAGCCTCGCTGGATTCCCTCCGGTTCAATGCTGCCAACCCTTGAGTTGAAGGACCGCATTCTTGTTGAGAAGGTTCGCCCTCGACTTGCACGTCAACAAGAGCAGCCTTTGCCGCTGGGCAGCGTGGTGGTGTTTCACACGCCACCTGCACTATTGGATGCTGGCTACGACCCCAAAGCGGCCTTGATTAAACGCGTGGTGGGGCGTCCGGGCGATCAACTGGAAGTTCATCATGGTCAGCTCTTGCGCAACGAGATCGCCATCAAGGATGACTGCCGTGATGCACCAATGAACTACGAGATGGCGAAGGTGACCGTTCCTGAGCATGAACTCTGGGTGATGGGGGACAACCGCAATTCCAGTCTTGACTCTCATCTCTGGGGGCCATTACCAGAAGAAGCTGTGATCGGAACAGCTATTTGGAGGTACTGGCCACTCAATCGGTTCGGTCCAATACGGTTCCCCTCCCAAGGCAAGAGTGGATCTAACGACCTAGCTGCGATAGGGTCAACATCGTGACGAAAAGCACACCGGATGTTCAACCCGGAGTTCCTGACCACCGATAACAACGATTGCCAGGACGGTAATGGGCTAATTCAGTACCTTCAGGATCAATCCCCTGATGTATTGCAGCGCGTCGCCAAGTCCGCCAGCAATGATATCCAGGACATCATTCGCCACAATGTTCAGGGCCTGCTGGGCATGCTCCCAGGCGAGCAATTTGAAGTGAAGGTCACAGCCAGTCGAGATAATCTCGCCAGTTTGCTCGCATCAGCAATGATGACTGGATATTTCTTGCGCCAGATGGAGCAACGCAAGGAATTGGAAGAATCGTTGTTTTCAGATGAAGCGATGGCAGTCGACACAGACGATCTCAATCTCTGAAGGCTGCCTGAGGATCTTTCGGCACCACACCAAGGCTGAGCAGGCGTTGATCAACGCTGCCTAGAAAGCTCCAGCTGGCTTGATTGATAGCCCATGGGCGTCTGGAAATAGATTCACTTAAAGCTCGAACGTGATGAGGCTTGAAGGCCACGATGTCGCTGAAGTGAGCAGACACAAGCCAACGCATCCCTTTCAGGCGCCGCATCTCATCCAACCATTCCAACAAGACGTCCTTCGCTCTTGGAAATACGAGCCGTTCCAACACTGGCGCAACTTGTAGAAGCGGGCCGTTCTTTCCGAGACGCTCCTGAGCGGCAGCTTCCCAACCGGGCTGCCAAGCGAATGGAAACAGGCCGAAATGGGCTTTAGGGCTAAGTGTTCCGGGCCTGAAGGCATTGCGCAGCACTTCCAACAGGGGAGGTATCACAAGCGGCCCTGGCTTCAGATAGGTCGCGAACAACACCACACGGGCCCATCCTCGGCGGCGCGCTTGTGGAGAATCCTCAAGGGGTTGATCACCCCGATCACGGGCGTGGAATAACAGGGGTGTGGGGTCTAGATCAAACAGAGCTGGAGGCTCTGCCTCGATCCCTACTAGAGCATCTGTTACCAATACAGCGCCGGAAGCTCGGTGAAAACAAGCCACCTCTTCAAAACGGCCAAGCCCCAAATCCAGGGGGCCTAAAGGGAGCCAAGTACAACTGTCCGGATGGGGGAAGCCGTCCTCCTGCAACACCTTGGTGCGGCGCGCTGGAATGCCTAGCCAAGATGAAGGCAAGGAAATAGGGAAACTCCACTGACCAGGACAAACCCATACCTCTGCCTGTGGGAAGGCTCGTGCCATTGCCGGTAGAGACAGTTTGTGCTCTAGGCCAGACGCGGTGGGAAGCACAATCGTGACCACATTGCCATGGGTGGCCTCCAGATCAGCTAGAGCTCGACGCAACTCGGGAGTAGGAGGAAGGGGATTGAACAACATCAACCCACCTGGCACCTTCACCACGGTGAGCCTGACAGGCACAGCGACGTAATAGAGGCCTTGGAGTTGTTCAAAACTCCAGATCTGATTGGGTATTAGTTCCCGGACCAGGGTGCGGCGCTGACCATAGGGATAGAGAGGTAACAGCGGCCACCAAGGCCACTCTTGATCAAGCCAAGAGACAGTCTTATGTGCACTCACTTGCCCTGCAATAGCTTGATTCTCGGGAGCCATGTCCTCAGTTTGTGCAAGTGGTCAACATCTTGTGCAACTGGCTTTAGGGACAAGCTAGAGATAGAACAGGCGAGCAAGCCAATCTGTCCCTGGATGACGCCCAACTCCGGGATGCGTCGCAACAGCGCGAGGCTGAGGCAGCTTGCCAATTATCTCAGAGGAGTTCACTCTGAGCGGCATGGACTATCTCTGCGCAGCAAGACCAGGCCGAATGGCTAGGGTTTGATCTGTCTGCTCTTCAAGACAAGGCCAGAGGGTGGAGGCGATCAGAAGTGGCTCAACCTAGAAGCGGCTTAACAAGATCAAGATGTTGCAATCTCATCTGCCTGTTTATTCTTCAATATCGCTACTGATGGAAAGGCTCTTAACCCCGGCAAAGAGAACAGTGACAAATAGGCCGCAGCAGGTTAAGGAAAGCTTGTTAATCCAGAACAGACCAGCGCGTGATCATGGCCTTATGGGTTAGAGCAGAAGCTGAAACCTCGTATCCTTGCGCAGCCGCCGCCTAATCTTCGCGACGAGAAGACTAAAATAAAAGCTAATGCTTCTCCTCTTATCCATACATAAGCCTAGGTAAAAAAAACTAAAAATCATTCAAATAGTTTGGACAGAAAGAAGGGGCCGGTTGAGATACTGGAATGATTTAAAGATAAAGGATGAGAATAGTAACTATTGACTTATTTACTGCCCTCTTTCTTACTCGTAGGGATTAGCAACAGGAAGGTGCCAGAAATTACCATTAAGTTTATCATTAACTCTGTTACTTATGAGGTTGCTTTTGACGGCAGGTTATTGATCTAAGTATTGATTGATATGTGAAAATTGCAAAAGAAGATGACCTGAAATGCATGGTTAATATCGTTAACACTAAGGAAGATTCGTCCATGGATGTCTATTTCAAATCTGTAAACTCTAATCAAAGATAGAGATAAAATGAATTCAATCTAAATAGTATTGAACTTTTGGGGTTGACAGAGTTTACTCAGTATTTGAGATTCAAGAAGACACCAACTAAAATCAAAAGCACTGTAAGCAAAGTGCCCCATATGACAATCGGGCTAATGGAGGGATTGTTTCTTTTGCTGAGGGCATCGAAAATCTGGTCTTTAATCTCTTGGTCAGAGAGCTCGACTACAGCTTCTGTCGTGGACTCATTTGAGTCAATAAAGAGTGAAGCGACTTTAGCTGTTGAGACTATATCTGCACCTTCAGCAGTTAATTGACTTTGCAGCAAGGGCTCTGATTTGAGCTTGGCAAGAAAAACTTTGAGCTGTGCTGCTTGCATCGCAATCTTACTGTTATTAATTACTCTATCAAGATCATGTGCAATATCAACCTTTCGTAACTAACCATAATTATAAAAACGCTGCCAATGAACGATGATGAAAAGACTGCAAGGTTTTGACAAAACAAGTGAACTCTCTTGATTGTCTTGCTATGCATTGACCACTTATTAACTCTTGTATCCCAATTCAATTGAACCTTTTGGATTGCCATGGTTTTCCCTCATGTTGATTGATAAACGCCTATGCTTGCTTCTGCTGCAAAGTAGATTCAATGCGTTCACCAATCAACAACATTTCATCAGTCCGAGCAGGCGTTGCTCCTATGGTGATGATTGTAGGAGGCTCAATTGCAGCGATTGTTGGTGTTTCAGCAATATTCGTCGTGCCGGCTGGTGAAGTAGGAGTTGTAACGACTCTTGGAAAGGTTAGTGAAAATCCACGTCTGCCTGGCTTAAACCTAAAGATACCCTTCGCTCAATCAGTTCATTTCTTCAACATAAGAACACAAGTACGTCCAGAAAACTTCTCCAGTTTAACTAAAGATCTGCAAGTTATAGAAGCGACTGCAACCATTAAGTATGCTGTGAAGCAGTCCGAAGCGCCAAGGATTTACAGTACCATCGCAACAGGTAATGCTGAGATTTATGAACGGATCATTCAGCCCTCATTGCTCAAGGCTCTTAAGTCTGTGTTTTCAAAATATGAACTCGTAACCATTGCAACTGATTGGAATAATATCTCTCAGATTGTAGAAACCAATGCATCGGCTGAATTGGCAAAGTTTGACTATGTTGCGGTCAAAGGTCTCGATCTGACTGGGTTGAAAATAGCAGAAGAATATCGTTCCGCAATTGAACAGAAGCAAATAGCCGAACAGCAATTATTAAAGGCGCAAACAGAAGTGAAGATCGCAGGGCAAGAAGCAATCAAGTTTGAAACTCTTAATAGAGGTCTCAATGACAGGGTGCTTTATAAGCTATTTCTTGACAAATGGGATGGCAAAACTCAGGTTGTGCCAGGTTTGAATGGTCGGATGCCTCCAGTCATCGTCGGCCAGTGATAATTTCTTTATATTTATTTGTTGATGATAGTCTGAACTTGTAGGTGCAATTAAAGGCCTAAGCAGGAGTATTCATATTAAGAATAGTTAGCCTTCCTTGACTGCCGCTCTTGCCTGCACTTGATTTCTTTATGGTTAATCTTTAGAAACTGGTTGATTGTGAATGAAAGCAATTTGAATCGGCTGTATTGTTTCCGAACAGGTCGAAAATTTAAGATTTATTCCCAGTCGAACTCCACTACTCAAGCAATATTTGATTAGCTTTTTTCTTGATGTTGAAGTTATTGAGAGGCTTTGTCAACCATGATTCATGATTCAATTTCCTTCTAGCCTTTGACTTAGGCTGAAAACCTAAAACACTTCGCGAGCTTGCCCTGTTTATTTGCTCGGTGCCAATTGCAGTACTTGTTATGTCTTAGTTGCAGCAGATCTTGATCACCTTCAAGATGTGCATTCTCTTGGCTTTTTAGAACCAACTCGATCTACATGCAGTGTTTGCTCCTTCTTCCATCTTGCGCACAATGGATCCTCGATGAAAGAAGAACTGAGTAGCTCTGAATTCTGACTCGAAGTGCGAATTCAGTTTTTGTTGCAAAGATCGAACAACGCGACTTCGGCACAAAGACCGGGACCAAAGGCGAGTGCCAGGCAAGGTCCGCTGCAAGCCTTATGACGCATGCGTTCAAGAATGAAAAGAACGGTGGCCGAAGACATGTTGCCGTGAGCTTCAAGGACGGACCGGGATTCAGCCAGGTGCTCATGCTTGAGGGCCAAGGCGTCTGCGCAGGCCTGCAGGATCCTCGGCCCCCCCGGGTGGAGGGCCCAGCTGCGGATTTCAGTCAGATCAGATCCATGGTCCCTCAACCAACTGCTCAGCCAAGGTTGCAAAGCACCAGCTATCGCCTCTGGCACCTGTGGTGATAAACCCATAGCGAAGCCATGATCTCCGACCTGCCAATGCATCAGACTGCTGGTGTTTGGAATCACGGTGGAGCCAGAAGCCTTCAGTGTCAGGGATTCCTTCGATTGCGCCAAAGCTTGAGAAGCCACCAAAGCTGCGGCTCCATCAGCGAACAGGGCGTTGGCTACCACCTTCTCAGGGTCCCAGCCGTAATGAAGATGGAGACTGCACAGTTCGACAGAACACAGCAGCACGACAGCGTTGGCATCAGCCTCAGCGAACGCCCGCGCCACACGTAGACCGTTCAAGGCACCGTGACAGCCCATGAATCCCACATGGGTCCTCTGAACACCGGGGTCAAGTTCAAGTTGGTCGATCAGAGCAAGGTCAACACCCGGAGCCTTGAATCCGGTACAGCAAACGGTCACAAGATGAGTGATCACATCAGCTGCTAGCTCGGCCTCCTCGAGGGCAAGACGGCATGCATTGATTGCTAGCGCTGAAGCATGGTGATCAAACTCGTTCATCCTTGCGGCAGTCGTGGGGCTTTTGGCCCCGTAGAAGGGCAAACGCTGGCTGATCGGCTCACTCGAGTCGTCTCCCAGCAGAACGCTGCCCCTGTTCTGAACCTGAGTTCGTCGCTGAATCCGGCGGACCAGTGCCGCTCGTTCGGGACTGTCGGCACTGACAAACTCTGCAAGCGCCATGGAATCGCTCTGATTGACTTGTTGTTCGGGCACTGCAGTTCCCATGCCGCGAATGGTCAGAGGCATTGCTGACTTCCAGCGGAGGGGAGGGTCACATGATTCAGGCTGGCAACAATCCGTTCAGACAGTGCCGGCCAGCGGCTGCTCAGTTCAAACAATGCCTTTGTCGGTTTTGGCTGCCTCAGCACCATGGCCAGAGTGCGACAGATTCGCTGGCGACGACCGATCCGCAGCTTCAGCTCTCTCGTCCAGCGTTTCTCCAGATCATGGCTCCAGCGCAGGAGGCCTTCCTGAACGAATGGTGCCACCACGGCACCTGCAGTGAGGGCCCAGGCAATTCCTTCTCCTGTAAATGGCTCCACATAACCTGCTGCGTCACCCATCACCAGAAAGCGCTCTCCGGCAACAACCTCAGCGCCGCGACTAAGAGCTGGCGTCAGCTGCCATCGCCCCTGTCTCAGAGCAGCAGGTGGTGGGAAACCAGCCTGCATAAGCACATCATGGGCCGCTCCGGCCGATCCTTGCCCATGGGCTAGCGCCTGCCGGTCGAAAGCGGCTGCCAGATTGAGTAAACCGTCCTCTCGGCGCACCAGACCCACATAACCACGTTCGCCGATTGCCATGTGAATGGCGCCGGCGGTGTAGTGCTTCTCATCATCAACAAGAACACAACCGGCTCCAACCCTGGAATGACTACGGATCCTGGTGATGCCAGCATCCTGCTCGGGTAAGCAACGCTGGGCAAGCCCAGCTGCGACAAGCACGACACGTGCCCTGACGTGGTTCTGCTGACCGCTGCGCTGATCCTTCAGCCGCACAATCCGCCAGCCTGGCTGGACTTCTTCGACCCCGGCGCTCATTTGACAGCGAACGGAAGCTCCAGCTTCAACGACCGCATCCATCAGTGCCTGGTCGAACCGTTCCCTGGAGAGAGCAAAACCATCGGGAATGGCTAGAGATGTTTGACGCCCATTCAGGCCGAGGCGAAGAGTTTGCAGTCTTACGCCGCCGCGATCAACGATTAGATCGTTCTGTCCCAGAGAGGCGAGAGTCGCCTGAGCCTGTTTGTTAAAGCAGCAACCACACACTTTCCAGCGGGGGAAAGCGCGTTTTTCCACCAGTAACACCCTTAATCCTCGCCTTGCGCAATCCAGGGCGGCTAGCCCCCCTGCAGGACCGGCCCCAACTACAAGTACATCCCACGACTCCTGCATCTCAATGACGCACCCAGCTGAGCAGGTAACGCTCAGGCCAGCAGCGCTTCAGTTGAACACCCTCTAAACCTGCGCGTTGGGCTAAAGCCATGATTTCCGCAGGACGGAAAGCGGCACGAACCGAAAGGGGGCCATCGGTATGGACCACCCAGGAGCGACTCAGAAGACGCGTTCCAGCCCAGGCCATCACGTAGCCCAGACGACTGCGGATCAGATCATTAACCAACACAAGCCTGCGGGCCCTTGTTGCCATTCTGGCGAGAAGCCGTTCCACGTCGCTGTCGTCTAAGTGATGGGTGAACAGGGTGCAGAACACCACATCGAACAAGTCATCATCAACGTTCTCAGAGAGTGCGTCGGCAGAGAAGAATGTCAATTTGGCATTCCGTTTCCGTGCATTGGCACGGGCAATACGTACGGCCTCTGGGTTGAAATCACAGGCTTGAATCTCCAGCTTCAGGCCCTGGCGCTGTGCCATCAGAGCAAGATCGATCGCTGTGTCTCCACCTCCGCAGGCGAGCTCGAGCACCCGTAGGGGAGTCTCGGGCTGAGGGATGGCTAGAGCCTGGATGGATTGGAATAGACCTGCAGAACAGCGGCTGATGGCATTGATGCGACGCAAGCCGTTTAAGGCCCTGGCATGTTCAGTGGGATCGAGCCCTGGCTGATCCATGACTTCCGGTTGACGATCACGCCGGTTGAGAGCCTCACCCCAGGGCATCGGGCACGAACGTGGTGTTCCCTCAACTTAGGCAGAAGGCTGGTGCGGAAATCGTCAGATCATCTTTAATCTCGCTCGAACCGTAGATGCAGGCAATGCGCCCGAACACCTAACCGGCCAAGGCCCCAAAAATCCTCTCAACAACAAGCTGCCGAACATTGTCAGAGAGCACAGCAGAGGACTCATTGCTCAGGTAGACGACGTGTCATTGCAGGAAACATGGCCCCTTGCACAAATCTCTAGGCACATCACAGGGATAAGGCCTGCAAACAAATTGCAACCACAGCTGCAAAGCAGCAGCAGCGGCAATCAAAGCCACTCTTGATCAAGTCAAGTGATTGCTGGAACTTGAGTCTCAGGCGTTATCAGTGGATTCTCTGTTGAAAGTGCAGATCATGAACAGAACGTGCCTGCTCAATTTAAATCTGAAAAGAGATTAGGCATTGAGCAATTGGTGTTCCTCAAACCACATTGAGCGGAGCCGAATTGAAGAGGCCCATAAAAACCACATCCTCTCTGGTCAGAGTTGCGCTGTTCGGCCATGCCTATGGAGCAAGTGAACGCTGAACTTTCAAAATGCCGTATCGAGGGGAGAATAAGAAAGTCAGCAGGAAAAGAACGGTCTGCACCAGCACAATGCAGCCTGCGGTGGAACTATCGCTCCAATAGCTGATGTAGACACCTAGAACACTTGAAAGGGCACTGCTGAGGATTGCGAGCAAAGTCATCCGATCAAAGCGGTCTGTGAGTAGATAGGCCGTAGCACCAGGAGTTATTAACATCGCAACCACCAGAATGATGCCTACGGTCTGTAGACCAGCAACGGCAGCAAGTGATAACACCGATAACAGCAAATAATGCAGTAGCCCTGTATTGATGCCGATCGAACGTGCATGGGTTGGATCAAAGCAGAACAACATAAAATCCCTGCGAAGAACCAATAGAATTGCCACCACAATTCCAGAAATCAAAAGTGTTTGCTGGATATCAGCCATTGAGATTCCCAGTACATTGCCAAAAAGAATATGGGTGAGGTCGATGTTGCTTCTGGTTTTGGATACCAGTACCAAACCGAGCGCAAAAAAGCCTGTAAAGACAAGGCCAATCACAGTGTCTTCCTTGACCCGTGACTTCTGTTTTACAAAGCCAATCAAAGCCACCGACCCCACGCCAAAGACAAAGGCCCCTATCGAGAACGGCAACCCCAGGGCATAGGCCACAACCACTCCGGGCATCACGGCATGGGAGACCGCATCGCCCATCAACGCCCAGCCCTTGAGGGTCATGTAGCAGGAGAGCAGTCCACATACCCCTCCAACAAGAGCACTCACCACCAAGGCACGCACCATGAACTCATGACTAAGGGGTTCCAATAACCAAGACAGTGTTGTCGCTGTTGCCAGAAGCTCTGTCATTGCTTGAAGTCTTCCGTGGAGGTCGGACCACCGCTCAGGACGTTCGGAACCATGCCGCCGAATGTCATGGCGAGGTTCTCTGGAGTAAAGACCTCTGCCGTTTCGCCATAGGCCAACACGGTCTTGTTGATGAGTACCACCAGATCGCAGAACTCACGTACATGACTGAGGTCATGGGTGGAGATCAAGATGGTGTGACCCTCATGACGAAACTGAAGGAACAGCTCCGCCATGAGCTTTTCGGTTCTTACATCAACACCGTTAAATGGCTCATCCAGTAGGAGTACCGAGGCGCGCTGGGCAATTGCGCGGGCCAGGAATGCCCGCTTGCGTTGGCCGCCGGAGAGGGCCCCAATGGGGCGATGTCTCAAGTCGAGGAGCTCCACCCGTTCGAGGGCATGCCAAACCGCCAATCGATCTGATTCCCTAGGGATGCGGAAGAGATTCATGGAGCCATAGCGACCCATCATCACCACTTCCCAGACGCTTATTGGGAACGAGCAGTCGATTTCCTCGCTCTGAGGGACGTAGGCAACAGCCTGATCGCGCTGGGCACGGGGAACTGATAGCCCATTGATTTGGATCGTTCCTCGTGATGGTCTTACAAAACCCATCAGGGCCTTGAAAAGGGTTGACTTGCCAGAACCATTCATTCCAACTAGCCCGCAGATGCAGCCAGCCCGCAAATGCAGGCTGGCGTCATAAAGCGCCACGACGCCGTTGTAATCCACGCAAATTTGATCGGCCTCAATGCGCAGGCGATCGCCGAAAGGAATTGAACGACACTGATCCATTATTTTTCGCGATTGGCTGGTACCAATTCATCCAGAATCAGACCGACGTTATGTCGTTGAAGATCGAGCAAGGTCGAGGCCGGCCCATCGGCTTGCGAAAGAGAGTCAACAAAGAATGTACCGCCAAACCGAGCGCCGCTAGCCCGTGCGACCTCACGCTGAGCCTTGTTGCTGACAGTGCTTTCACAGAAGATCGCTGGCACTTCACGCAGCTTGACGGTCTCGATGAGTTTGGCCATACGTTGAGGTGTGACCTGACTCTCGGCATTGACAGGCCAAAGGTAAGCCTCCTCCATGCCGTAATCCTTTGCCAAGTAGGTGAAGGCTCCCTCACAGGTGACCAGTAAACGACGTTTGGCTGGAATCGTTGCCAGAGATGTCCTTAGTTCATCATCAAGTTTTTGGAGCTGGTCTTTGTAGCGACGACCATTAATGGCAAAGGTCTTGGCACCTTCTGGATCAAGCCTGCTAAAGGCTTTCACCAGTTGATCGACGTATTGCATCGCCCGTTGCGGAGACATCCAGGCATGAGGATTGGGCTTGCCTGCGTAGGCATCCCCCTCAATTAACAGTGGCTCCATACCCTCACTAAGAGTCAGCGTTGAGACCTTGCCAGCAGCGGCAGTGAACTTGCGCGCCCAGAGTTCCAGCCCAAAGCCATTTTCGACAATCAAATCCGCACCAACAGCTTGGGCCAGGTCACTTGGCGTGGGCTGATAACCATGAATTTCAGCGCCCTGCTTGACGATGGAGCGCACCTGTAAACGGTCGCCGGCAACATTGCGTGCCATGTCTGCTAGCACCGTGAAGGTGGTGAGCACAAGAGGTTTGCCTGAGTCTTGGGCCTGGGACTGGATCGCCATCCTGGTTGGTGGTGTGCAGGCACCTAGAAGTGCAAGGCAGCTGAAGGCAAGTAGAAAGCGGACGGCTTGACGCCCAGAGATCAATTGAGACACGTGATAGGTCCGTTCGCGCCAAAGGACTCTCAGGGGTTATTTCATGTTCCCTGAAGCTCCTAATTATGGAATCCTGCTGAGCCCAAAAAGAGGCTTTTCAGAGAAGTTGCGATTTAGCAACAAAAAACCCCCTCTTTAGAGGGGGTTGTGAGGTTCAGCTGCTGCCAAACCTTGTATTGGGGCTGATCAGATCAGCCAATCGCAGGAGCAATCAGAGCCACAGGTGTGGACTCAGCAGCTGCCAGGTC